>JAFAWZ010000267.1 GCA_019241495.1 Acidimicrobiales bacterium
TCGAACGCATGCTCGAGGCGCCGACCATCCTCTACGGACGCGAGCCGGCGTCCAATTACCAGGGTCAGATCGACGCCTTGGGCAAGCACTTTCGCCGCACCCGCAGCGGATAGCCACCGCTACCAGCGATACCAACCGCGCCGAGCGCCGGAAGCCTCACCCCGACCCAAGCCGAAACCGATCAGCCAGAATATGAACACGATGACGGCTGCGATCCACAGCCAGTGAAGGGCAAATCCGAGACCACCGAGGATCAGGGCTACGAGTAGGACAAACAGAATCAATCCCATGTGGTCCGTACCTTTCTATTATACTTTAAGGTGTTTCAGCCCATCAATATGGAGTCCGGTGCGTTTCATCCACAACCGTGCCGCGGGGTTCGTTGTAGATCGTCCGGCTGCGGTGCCAGCCCCCGAAACCACCCCAGGAGGCCCAGAAGGCCAGGGATACGAAGAACCCGACAGCTCCAACAATCATCAATATCACGCCAACCGTGTGAAGGTTAAAATCTGATGATGTAACAGTGGTGGCGAAGCGCAAAATGGCGCCAACTGCGAAGATAACAAGGCTGGTAGCAACACCCATCGTGTACTGCTCCTTCGTGATAGGAGCGGAAGTATTTGATCCGCTCTTGAGGTGGGTTATACCCGCCACCTATTTCCCTCTAAACCGCCAGAAGGAAAAGGGCGCTCAGCCCCCCTCCGATGGCTAGAAGAGGGTGGTGGCCTGCTTGGCGAAGTCGATGGCGAACGAGGAGACCCCGGCGGCGATAGTGAACGCGGCCGAGACGGCCAGCACCGCCCCCACGGCCAACGGCACAGGCACGGGGCCCCGCGAAGGAGGGTCGATGACCAGGGTCGTCTCGAGGTCCAAGCTGGCGATGGGCTCGAGGCCGAGGGTGAGCACGCCTGCGTCGGCGGGCGGGACATCGACAGGCAGGGGGCCGGGCTCGGCCGGATCGGACGAGTACATGAGAAGGGCGATGCGCAGGTAGAAGAAGGCTGCGATGGCCGCGGCCAGCATGGCAATGACGGCGAGCCAATACTGGCCGCGTTGCACGGCGGCCTGGATGACATAGAACTTGGCAAGGAATCCGCTCGTGAACGGCACACCGGCCTGGGCCAGCAGAAACACGAGCATGACGCCGGCGAGGAGCGGCTGGCGCCGGCCCAGGCCGCGGATGACGCCGAGGTCGCTTCGGGCCTCGCCACGTCCTTGCAGGAGGCCGATGACGGCGAAGGTGCCGACGATGACGAAGATGTAGGTGAACAGGTAGAAGAGCGCCCCCGAGGTGCCCGTCGCCGACGCGGCCTGCAAGCCGACCAGCACGTAGCCGGCCTGGCTGATCGACGAGTAGGCCATCATCCGCTTCAGGTCCTTCTGGGCGATCGCCATCACCGACCCGATGCCAAGCGTGAGGACGGCCATGAGCCAGATGATCGGGCGCCAGTTCGCCTGCTGGGTGCCGAGGGCCTGGGTGAGGACCCGGAACAGACCGGCGAAACCGGCGGCCTTGGCCACTGCGGCCATGTAGCCGGTAAACGGGGTGGGCGAGCCCTGGTACACGTCAGGTGTCCAGTAGTGGAACGGGACGGCCGCCACCTTGAAACCGAGGCCCACGATGACCAGCGCCATGCCCCCGAGGAGAACGCCGTTGTTGGCAATGACATTGCCGGTGAGGAAGTTGCCGATCAGCCCGAACTCGACCGACCCGGTCGCCCCGTAGATGAGCGCCACCCCGTAGAGGAACAGGGCCGAGGAGAACGAGCCGAGAATGAAGTACTTGAGGCCGGCCTCCCCGGACTGGGTCCGGCGGCGGTGGTAGGCCGCCATCACGTAGAGGGCGATGGACATGATCTCGAGACCGAGGAACAGCATGATGAGGCTGCCCGACTGAGCCATGAGCATGGCTCCGATGGCGGACATCAACATGAGGATGTACGCCTCGATCCCGTCCAGCCCTTCCCGGCGAAGGTAGCTGTCGGCCGACAGTGCGCCGAATATGACCGCGATGGATATGAGGATCAGGAAGAGGACCGAGAACCGGTCGTAGAAGATCTGGCCGCCGATCGTTGGTTGGGCGGCGCCCGCCGTCCCGAGGTCATACCACTGCCAGACCGCGCCGGCGAGTGAGAATGCCCCGACCAGGGCGGTGAGGGCGGGCCACAACCCAGGGCGGGCCCGCTTGGGCAGCACCGCGGACAAGGCGAGCATGACCAAGGCGCCGATGGTGAGCACCAAGACAGGGATGATGCTGCGGTAGGCGACAGGGATGTGGAGCGAGCCCGGGTCGGTGCAAAAGCCGTCGACTCGGAAACCGCCGGGGGCGATGGTGCATCCGCTCGACGACGCCGGGCTGGCCTGGCCGAGGAAGCCGAGGAGGTGCAGCGGCTGGATCATCGCGGGCCTCCGGTGCTGTCGGCCGGGACAGAGGCAGATGCGGTCCGGGGGGCGGCGTCGACGTCCTGGCCGGCCGGCACTGCGTACTTGACGGCGGTCGGGCCGGGAGCGGGGACGCCCGCGTTCGGGGCGACGTGTTGGACGTGGCCGAGCATGTAGCTGACCGAAGGGGTGACCCGGTCGAGGAAGGGCTTGGGGTAGATGCCGAGGAAGACGATGCCGGCGAGGAGCGGCGCCACGGCGGCGATCTCCCGCCAGCTGATGTCACGGTTGGCGGCCCTGACATCAGCTGGCGCAGCTCGCTCGTCGGGGACACTAACCATGGCGGGTGGGCCGTGGAAGACCCGCTGGTAGGCCCAGAGAAGGTAGATGGCCCCGCTGACCACGGCCGTGGTGCCCACCACCGCCCACCACCGGTGGGTGGCGAAGGTCCCCACCAGAACGAGGAACTCGCCGACGAACCCGTTCAGGCCGGGTAGGCCGACCGCGGCCATGACGACGGCCAGGAAGATGGCGGCCAGAACGGGCATGGACTTCTGCAGCCCGCCCAGGTCAGTGAAGCGCAGGCTGCCGCGCCGTTCCCACAGCACTCCAACGAGGAAGAAGAGGGCTCCGGTGATCAGGCCGTGGTTCACCATCTCGAAGACCCCGCCGGTCACGCCCTGGTTGGAGAAGGCGAAGAAGCCGAGGATGATGAAGGCCACGTCGACGATCGACGCGTAGGCGATCAGGCGCTTCAGGTCCCGCTGCATGATCGTCACCAGGGCTCCGTAGGTGATGCCGACGGCGGCGAGGGTCAGGAGCACCGGAGCCATGTCGGCCGCGCCCCGTGGGATCAGGTAGAGACCGAGCCTGATCATCCCGTACGCGCCGAGCTTGAACAAGATGCCGGCCAGGATCATCGATCCGGCCGTAGGCGCCTCGGTGTAGGTGTCAGGCAGCCAACTGTGGAACGGCACGAGCGGGGTTTTCACCGCGAACGCGATGGCGAAGCCCGAGAAGATCAGGACCTGATCAGCAGCCGGCAGCGTAGGTGCCAGCCGGGCGAGGGTTATCAGGTCGAAGGTCTGGTGCCCGCCGTTGCGGGGGGCGGCCAGGAAGACCAGCGCGAGGATGGCCACAAAGAGGAAGGCGGAGCCGGCGAAGGTGTAGATGAAGAACTTCATCGCCGCGTAGTTCCGCCGGGCCCCGCCCCAACCCGAGATGATGAAGTAGCCCGGGACGAGCGTGATCTCGAACATCACGAAGAACACGAACAGGTCCATGGCCAAGAATGTGCCGATGCAGGCCGCCTCGAGGAGGAGCATCCAGCCCATGAAGGCCCGGGGATCGCCCGCCGCCCGGGGGCCCACCATGGCGATCGGGAACAGCAGGGCGGTGATCGCCAGCAGGAACAGCGAGATGCCGTCGACCCCGAGCTTCCAGGCGATGCCGAAGGAGGAGATCCAGGAATGCT
>JAFAWZ010000019.1 GCA_019241495.1 Acidimicrobiales bacterium
GGAACGGCAGCTGGCCGATGGATGCCTGCACGAGAGTCCCTGCCGCGAAGAGATAGGAGGCCACCTCTCCTCCGGGACCGAGCGGCCGGACCAGCTGCCTGAAGGCCCAGGCCGCAATGGCGGCGGACACGATGACCAGGAGCGCAACGCCCACCACGGAGGCCAGGGCGGGATAGAGGACGCTGTAGTCCAGCGTCCAGTGGCCGCCGTACCACTGAAAATCCCAGATGCTGAACCCGCTGCGCCGGAAGCTGTCGACCCGGAAGACTTGGGCCGCGGTGTCGACCCCTTGCCAGCGGAGCAGCTGGCCGATCGCCACGAGTACCGCGGCCAGGACGGCGGGCCCCATCTAGGGGCAGGCCGGCTGGGCCGAGGTCTTGCGCAGCAGGATCCCGTCGAGAGGGCTGAACGGCTTGGGCTTGAGGGCTGGTGTGTAGAGGCCGGTTGGGGTCAGGGCCGGGTCGTCGGCCAGGAAGGTGTCGACCCGCTCGACCTGGTTGTTCACCGCCCGGGACCAAGCCGACCCGCTGGCGCCGAGCTGGCGGGCCGGATTGATCTCGACGACCGCCGCGCCGATGGGCAGGGAGGCGATCGACGGTGCGACCGCTCGGCAAGGGTCCGCGGTCTGGAGCCGGGCCACGATGTTGCGCCAGTCCACGTAGGAGGGATCGCTCACCGGGCCGGTGGGTGTCACATAGACGACGCCCTTCGGAAGGTAGTGGTAGATGACGGCGAGCTGTTCGGTCTGGGTGACGACCACTACGTCGCCCGGCTCGAGGCGGGGCGCGACGGCCTGGGCCAAGGCGGCCGCGTTGCTCTTCGCATACCGGGCGTTGGAGTTGGGGAGCAGGACTCCTATCACCGCCCAGGACCCGAGCAGCGAGCCGGCGACCACGATCATGGTCCGGCCCCGCGGGCTGGAGCCCAGAGCGGCGGCCGCGGCGAGGAGAAAAGGCCCCACGATCACCGCGAGGTAGCGCACCGTCCACGACGGCACGATCTGGGCCGCGACGAAGCCGGTCAGCGTGGTAAGGATCCCGATCGCCGCGAACAGGCTGACGATCTGGCGTTGCCGGGAGCTCCACCCCAAACGGGACCAGTAGCTCCCGGCGATCAGCAAGGGAGCGATCAGGAACCCGAGCGTGCCGCCCACCGCCGATGCCGGGTCGGCGAAGAAGTCGCCGACACCGGGGCGTACCGCCCACGGCGCCGCTGTGTTGTGCGCCTGGTCGATGAACGACGGCAGCCAGGGCAGCCACAGCAACAGGACCACGGCTCCACACCCGGCAACCAGGCTGGCCAGGTGCCGGTCTCCCTGGGCCCACGCCACGGCGAAGAGCACCGCGGCAGTGACCACGGTTAGGTAGATACCCCAGTCGTGGGTGTAGAGGATGGCCGCGAAGCTGATCACCGCGGCCGCTGCGTCGAAGGCGCGACGGCTCTGCGTCGCCCTCCATGCGAAGGTGACGGCCAGGACGGACAAAAGCACCACGATCGGGTACATCCGGGTCTCGGTCGAATACCAGCCCAGGAATGGATTGGTGGCGAACAGGGCGGCTGCGGCCAGACCGGTTCGCCGGCCGAACAGGTCGCGGCCGGCCCAGTATGCGACCGGCACCGCACCGAGGGAGACCAGGAGAGGCAGCGTGTGGGTGGCCATCTCAGAGGTCCCGAACATGCGCATCCACACGTGGAGGACCATGTAGAACAGAGGCGGGGATCCGTCGTGGCGCAACAGGCCCGGAATCTCTTTCAGGGGATGTGACGCGATCCCGACGCTGATGCCCTCGTCGACCCAGTAGGCCCGTCCGAGGTTCGGAGCGCGCAGCCCCAAGGCGAGGAGGACCAGGGCCCCGACCACGACCCGGTCCTGCCGAATGAGCGGGGGAAGGGTTCGGGGGGCCGAGTCCTGCAGCTCGACGGCCGAGAGCTCGGGGACCGTCATCGCCCGATCGCACGCGTCGAGGGCACCCGCAAAGGCTAGTCGCTGGCGCAGGCCGCCCTTGGCTGTCGTCGGGCCGGCCTGTCGTCCCGCCGGTCGTCACCCATCAGAGGCCCGGTCAGGGCAGACTGGAAGCCAGTGCGTATCCTCATCGTCGAAGACGAGCTGTCGATGGCCCGCTCTTTGGCGCGGGGCCTCGAAGCGGAGGGATATTCCGTCGATGTCGCGGCCGACGGCGAGCAGGGCCTGGCCCGGGCGGTGTCGGAGCCTTTCGACGCCATCGTCCTCGACTTGATGTTGCCCAAGTTGAACGGGTACGCGGTCACCGAGGCGCTCCGCGCCCGGGGCGCCACCGTTCCGGTCCTGATGCTCACGGCCAAGCAGGGCGAGTTCGACCAGACCGAGGCTCTCGACACGGGAGCCGACGATTTCCTCTCCAAGCCGTTCTCATACCCCGTTCTCCTGGCCCGGCTACGGGCTCTGATCCGCCGGGGCGGCGCGCCCCAGGGTGCGGTGCTGTCCTACGGCGACCTACGCCTCGACACCAGCGAGCACCGTTGCTGGCAGGGTGAGCGGGAGGTGATGCTCACGAAGCGGGAGCACTCCCTGATCTCGTACCTGCTCCACCGGTCCGGCCAGGCCGTGGCCAAGACCGAGCTGCTCGACCACGTATGGGACCCGGTGACCGAGCGTGATCCCAACGTGGTGGAGGTGTACGTGGGCTACCTGCGCCGCAAGCTGGACGAGCCTGGCCAGCCGTCGCACATCGAGACGGTGCGCAGCTTCGGCTACCGGCTGGTCGCGGTGGAAGGCCAACGAGCCAGTGACACGGATTAACCAGTGACACGGATTAACCAGTGAGACGCATGACCCGCCGTCTGCTCGGCAGTGTACGGGTGCGGATAACCGCCACCGCATTGTTGGCCGTCGCCTGCGCCCTCGGGGTGGCTGCGGCCGTGCTGAACGCCGGGATCGACCACGATCGCAGCCGCATCCTGGCCACTACGGCCCAAGAGCAGGCGCGGGTGGTCACAGAGTTCAACCCGGATCTCTCCACCCGCCTGGTGCTCCCCGACGACGCCACCATCGACACCGGCCTGGTGCAGGTCCTCCGGGACGGCAAGGTCGTGGCGGCGAGCCGGCCGCTGCGGGGCCTCGGGCCCCTGTGGCTGCCCGGCGACCCGACGGCGATGCGCGTCTCCGACCCGATCGGCGGCCTGGCGCGCGATGTGCGGGTGGTGGCGGTTCCGGTGACCGCGTCGAACGTCAAGGCCATGGTGGTGGTCGTCCTGTCCCTCGACCAGTACGACCACACTGTCGCCTACCTGCAGCAGCTCATCTCGATCGGGATGCCCGTGCTCTTGATCCTCGTCGGGTTGATCAGCTGGTTCGTCGTGGGTCGAGCTCTCCGGCCGATCGAGCTCATGCGACGCGAGGTCGCCGAGGTCGCCACCATCCCGGGCTCCCACCGGGTTCCGGAGCCGGCCAACGACGACGAGGTTCGCCGCCTGGCCCGGACCCTGAACTCCATGCTCGATCGCATAGAGGCCTCCTCGGCTCGCGAGCGCCGGTTCGTGTCGGACGCATCCCATGAGCTGCGCTCGCCGATCGCCAACATCCGCACCGAGCTGGAGGTGGCCCTGCATCACCCGGGCGCCACCGACTGGTCCGAGGTGGCGGCCGAGGTGCTGGCCGAGAACGAGCGGATGGAGAGCCTGGTCGCCGGGCTCCTGCTCCTCGCCCGCTCGGACGAGGGCAGCCTGCTGCCCGCGGCCGAACCGGTCGATCTGGCCCAGGTTGCGGCCGACATGATCGCGCCGTATCGGACCGCCCTCCCGCTCGTCGAGGTCCTGACCGAGCCCGCGCCCGTCCGGGTGCCGCGGGTCTACCTGGAGCGGATGGTCGCCAACCTGGTCGACAACGCCCGGCGCTTTGCCCGCTCCACGGTCATACTGACGGCCCGCACCGAGGCGGGCATGGCTGTCCTGCGGGTCCAAGATGATGGCCCCGGCGTCCCTGAGGTAGACCGGCGGCGTATCTTCGAGCGTTTCGTGCGGCTGGATGAAGCCCGCGACCGCGACGAGGGCGGCTTCGGCCTGGGGTTGGCCATCGTGGCTGACCTCAGCCGGTTCTACGGCGGCACCATCGAGGTCGAAGGCGACGGCCCGGGGGCCCAGTTCGTGCTCCGCCTCCCCGGGGTGACCCGGCCCGAGCCTGTTCTACTGTCCTGACCCGAAAGCGACTATTCCCGACTGGGTTGGTACGAGGATGAGCCCGCCGACCACCGCCGGTGAGGCGAAGTTGGGCACCGGGCGCCCGGCATCGAACGACGAGAGGACACCTCCCGTGGCCGGATCGAGCTCTTCCAGCGTCCCCGCCGGGTAGCGAAGGGCCCACAACCCCCCGCCGGCCAGTACTGGGGTGCTGTTCGCGGTTCCTTCTCGCCACCCGGTGCTACGGGTGGCCAGGTTCACCTGCTGGATCCCACCGCCCCGGCAGGGAACGTAGACCGATGCGGTGACCGCGTCGTAAGCCGCCCCGCCGTCGGGGTCGCTGCCGCAGACCCGGCCGCGGATGGTCGCGATCAACGACAGGTCCGACTGGCGCAGCAGGTAGCCGATCTCGGTCTTGCCGACCACGAAGGCGGCCCCGTCGGGAAGCAACACTGGGCTGCCGGCCGACAGGTCGAGGTCGCCACTTGCCGATTGGTCCTCGAAGCTGGCCTCGGGGGCCGGCCCGAGCGCCCCGGCGAGCTTCAAGACGGCCTCTGCCCAGGGCGCGGAACCGGCTGAGTTCGGGTTGCCGGTGGAGACGTACACGTCGCCCGCCGGGTCGATGCTCGGCGCCGCGCCGCCTTGCCATACGGCGCGCCCGGTGCTCTGGGGGGTGACGTCGAATGCCGCCTTGGCCGAACCGTCTTCGGCCACGGCAACCACCCAGCCGTGGTAGGTGCCGCAGTCTCCGAAATGACCGCCGTAGCCGATGTAGACACGCCCACCACTGAGGGCGAGCGACGCCCTCTGGAGGAGTTGTAGGGGATCCTCCCCGGCCGGAAGTGGCGGGTCGGCGTCCATGCTCGACACCTGGTGGCCGGTAGCCACGTCGAGGCCGACCAGTTCGTGATGGACGGGGGCGCGGCCGCCATCGCTGGTCTCTGCCAAGACGTACACGATGCCCGTTGCCGGGTCGATCACCGGTGTGCTGGTCACTCCCAACGGGTCGACATTGCCGCATCCGGCCTGCTGGGCCACGTTCCGCAGGGGCGTCCCCACGTTCACCTGCCAGATCGTCCGGCCGTCGTGGGGGTCGAGAGCATAGACGTCGTCCGCTTCGGTTGCCACGATCACTCTGCCGGCCGCGGCGAGGGGTTGGCCGTACACCGCGGCGCCGTCGAGAGACTCGCTCCACACCGGACGGAGCGGTGTCAGGACCGGTTGGGAGCCGGCTACGCCAAGCCGGGCATTGCCGTTCTGGTAGGTGGTCCACTGCTCGTCGTTCCCGGCCGGTACGGACGTGACCGGTGCCGATGACTTGGCCGGTGGCGCCGTGCTCGGTGACCCGAGCCCAGGCCGGGGAGCCGAGCGGGAGGAAGCGCCGGTGTGAGAAGCCGAGCAGCTGGCGAGTAAAGCGGCTGAGGTGGCCGCGGCAGCGGCCCTGCGCATAGCTGGTAGGGCTCGGGTCCTAGCGGGGTGGTCGGCCACGGGGGTCTGGCCGATCAGTGAGGTAGGCCTTTGAGGTCGGCTCCCCCGGTACTGGGTCGGTGATAGTGGTCACCTGACCCACACATATGTGGGTCAACTGACCACTATCAAGTCTCGGGAGCTTCGACTAGCCAACTAGGAGCTCGGGCAGAACGGCGGTTGGGCGGGGTGAAGCACCGAGGCGGAAAGCTGGATCACACCTGGGGCGAGCGCGTCGATCTGGGTCCACTGGTAAGGCGGTGCTTTGTCCGTACCTGTACTGACCGGCGACGGGCCGATGCAGGCCGTTCCCGACGTCACCGACCAGAACTTCGTGTAGCGGACGCGGACCGTGAGAACCCCGGGTTCCGACGCTTGGAGGGTCAGGTGGTCCGGCTCCAGGGAGGTGAGGGTCCCTGGCCCGCTCACCAGCCCGGGGCTGCCTGCCACCTTCCATAGCTGCCACTGCGGCGTGCTCCATACCAGGTCCAGATCGGTCACCAGCCCGGACCGGAGGAGCGCGCCTTCCGCCTTGGCTGCGTAGTCCAGGGGAGCGGCCGGCAGGGCGACGTAGGTCACGCCCTCGGCCCGTAGCCAGGCGTAGTACGCCGCCGGGGTCAGCTCTCCGGGGTTGTAGAACAACGGATTGTCCGCAATATCCAGCTGCCGTTCCCATCCCCGGGCCAGAGCCACGTGGGGGGCCACGAATGCCGCCTCCCAATGATCCAGGGTGGGAGGGATCTCCAGCCGGACTGGTGTGGGAGCAACCCGGGCCAGCTCGGCGATGACCGGCTGGTAGAAGCGAGCCTGTGTGTGTGGTGCCCCCGACGGCGACTTGATCACTCCGTCCCACGGGGCCCACTGCCAAACCGCGAACGGCACGACGATCAACACCGCTGCGTAGCGCCACCGGGAGGGCAACAGGATCTCCCTACCCCGGGCCACCCACCGCAGCAGCCGGGGACTGCTCAGCCGGCCCAGCGCCGGTCCCGGCGCGGTCAGGAAGCAGGCCAACAACGGGACCCCGATCGATGCGGCCAACCGTGGCGCGTTACCACCGAGCGGGTTGGGCACCAAGAAGCTGAACAACGAGGCCGCCGCGTAGAGCAGCGCCCCGAGCCGCACCGCCGGGGTGGTGCGTACCAGAGGGGTCAGAGCCGTGAGGCACAGCAGCTCGGTCGGCACCAGCCCGGTCCAGGGGAACGGGAACGGGCCCGTCCCTGGGAAGAGCATGCCCAAGGTGACGATCACCGACATGCAGACCAGGGCAGTGGCGATGATCCAGCGTCGGCGAATCGAACCGTAGGCGGCCCAGGCCAGGCACACCATGGCCAAGAAGGCCGCCGCCAGGGGAGAGAACAAGGCCGAGACGACCCCGAGGGTCACGGCTGCGGCTCGCCACCGCTTCTGCAGGGCGACCAGGGCAAGGAGCCCGGTGGCCTCTCCGGCGAGGAACGGCCACTGGCCGATGGTGACCGGAAGAAGCGTCGACACGGCGAAGTACCAGGTGCCGAGGGGGCGCCCGCCGAGATAGGTGCGGATCACGCGGTCGAACGACCACGTGGCGACCACCGCCGAGGCAACCGCCACGACTTGGAGCCCGAAGATCGCCGCGACGGGCGGGAACAGCACGCTGTAGCCGAGTGGGAAGTTGCCCGCGTACCAGCCGCTGTCCCACAACATCAGGCCGTGGAGCTGGAACTGCACCACCCGATAGGTCTGGGCGGCCTGGTCCACGCCCGTCCAGCCGAGGAGCAGCCCTCCAGCCGCGATAACGAGCGTCAGAGCGGCGGGCGCGACCGACACCAGGTGGCGCCGGATCCACGGAACCCATCCGGGGGTCGGGGGAGCGTAGACGAATGCCATGATCGGACGGCGTTGCAAAGTGAAGTCTACCCATCCGGGAGGGGAACGGACGGTACCGTGGCCCGGGTGTGCGGGCGATACACCTCTACCTCGACCCTCGAGGATCTGGCCCAGGTGTTCGAGGTCGACGATGTGCGGGCCGAGCCCATGGAGCCGCGCTACAACGTCGCCCCAACCGTTCCGGTCTATGCGGTGGCCATCACGAGGGCAGGGGACGAAGGTCCCCACCGGGCCCTCGGCACCTTCCGCTGGGGCCTGGTCCCTTCGTGGGCCAAGGATCCGTCGGTCGGCCACCGGATGATCAACGCCCGGGCCGAGGGCATCACGGAAAAGGCGGCCTACCGTTCGGCCATCGCCGAGCGCCGCTGCTTGATCCCGGCGGACGCCTTTTACGAGTGGCAGCGCCGCACCGACGCCGCCGGAGGTCCCAAAGGGAGGCTGCCCTATGTGATCCGCCGCGGTGACGGCCAGCCCATGGCCCTCGCCGGCATCTGGGAGGTGTGGCGGGCCGATCCCGAGGCCGAGCCTGTGCGTTCCTGTGCGATCGTGACCACCCGGGCCAACGAGCTGATGGCCCCCATCCACGACCGGATGCCTGTGATCCTCGAGCCGCAGAACTGGGCGGCCTGGCTCGACCGGGACACAGATCCCGCCGCCGTGCTCGCCATGCTGAAGCCGGCCCCCTCGGAGCTGCTCGAGGCCTATCCGGTCAGCAGCTTGGTCAACAAGGTGGATCACGACGGCCCGCGGCTCATCGAGCCACTGCCCGATCCACCTACAGGTTGACCTGCCTCCAGGCGTCGACGAGCGAAGTGTCGCCCAGCACCTCGATCCCCGCCGTTTGGGGGTCCATCCGGTTCCACAGCCAAAGGTAGAGCCCGGCCGCCGGCCCACGCGCCGCGGTGTCGCCCTTGGCGTGTTCCCGCCGCACCTCGACACCCCCGCTTGCGAACTCGAGCATCCATTCCCCGGGCGTGCCTGCGTCTCTGGGTGAATCGGTGCAGTGGATGTGGAAGCTCCCTGAGAGGGAGCTGACCGGGTTGCGCGCCAGCCGTCCTGGCACCATCTCTGTCAAGAGCTCGTCTATGCCGTCTGCGGCCAGCTGCGCGCTGATGCTCGGTGCCATGCCCGCCGCGGACTGGAGATCGTAGAGGTGGATCGCCGTCTCCATGGCCTGGCGGCGCAGCCACCACGCCACCGTCTGGGGAGAGGAGGGTAAGAAGACCCAGGCGGGTGCCCCGGGGTCCTGGGCGCGCAGGGCGGCGAGGACAGCCTGGCGCTGGCTCACGAACCAGCCGATCAGCTCGTCGTGCCCATCCGGCGGGGTGGCTCGCTCCCGTTCGGGACGCGCTCCCCCGGACCCGACCGCTCCGGCCGCCCAGCTGTACACCGCCCCGAGGTGACCGGCCAGGCGGGCGACGTCCCACCCGGGGCATCCCGGCACGGCCCGGTCGAGGTGAGCCGGGGCGAGCTCGGCAAAGGTCGCGCTGTCTGCCTCCAGCGAGGCCAGGTGAGAGGCGGGGTCCATTGGCTCGGCAGCTCGGCGGTTCGGCTCTAGGGCGCTTCGGCGAAGTCGGGCCGGCGGCGAATGGCCTTGGCCACCGCTGCCGCGATACCCGGGCCGTCCAATCCGAGCTGGGCCAGGATCTGGTCTTGCGCGCCGTGTGGGATGTACGCCGTCGGTATGCCGAGCACCAGGACAGGCGGGCAGCTGCGGGTCTCGTGCAGGTCCGCCACCGCGTCGGCCATGAACGCCCCGGCGCCCCCGGAGCGGACCCCGTCCTCGACGGTGACGACCAGCTCGTGGCGGCCCGCGTCGACGACCATACGGGGATCGATGGGGCGTACCACCCGAACGTCCCAGAGCGTGGCGTCCACCCCGTCGCCGGCCAGCAGGTCGCACGCCTCTTCGGCTGCCTCGAGCATCTTGCCCACCGCCAGGATGCACACAGAGAGGGAGATCCCGGACCGCACCTTGCGGGCATTGAGGCCGGAGCCGACCTGGTTGGTCGGGACCTGGCGGGCCGCGCCGCGCGCGAAGCGGATGGCGGACGGCCCGCTCAGCTCCAGCGCGGTCTCGAGCATGACCGGAACCTCTTGGGCCGATGACGGGGCGAAGACGGCCATGCCCGGGATGCGCAGGCTGAGCGCCATGTCCAGCACGCCGTGGTGGCTCGGCCCGTCCGGCCCGGTGATGCCCGCACCTCCCAGAGCGAAGATCACCGGCTGGCCGTGCAGCCCGACGTCCAGGTTGGCCTGGTCGAACGCCCGCGAGAAGAACGTCGAGTACACCGCCACGACGGGGCGCAGGCCCCCCATGGCCATGCCGGTGGCCGAGGTGACGGCGGTCTGCTCGGCGATGCCGACGTCGAAGAAGCGGTCGGGCCAGCGGGCCGCGAACGGGAGCAACCCGGTCGAGCCGGGCATGGCCGCGGTGATGGCTACCAAGTTGGGATGCCGTTCCCCTGACGCCAGCACGGCGTCGCTGAAAGCCTGGGTGTATCCCTTGAGGACGCGTTGCTCGTCGCCCGGTCCCACGGCGGGGTCGAATACGACTGCGTCGTGCAGGCACTTCTCGTCGTCTTCTTCGGCGGGAGCGTAGCCGCGGCCCTTGTGGGTCAAGACGTGGACCACGATCGGCCCGTCGAACTCCGCCGCTTGGGCCAGTGCCACCTCCATGCCCGCCACGTCGTGGCCGTCGATCGGGCCTACGTAGCGGACGCCCAGCGCCTCGAAGAAAACCGGGGGCTCGATCACCTCGCGCACGGCCGAGTACAGGCCGTGCAGGCTGCTGTAGGCGACGTTCCCGACCCCGGGGATCTCCCGAAGGCGGTCCTCGATGCGGGTCCGGACGGAGTTGAGCCCCGGGTGGAGCCGGATCTTGGTGAGGCTCTCGGACAGCCGGGAGATGGTGGGTGCGTAGGACCGCCCGTTGTCGTTGAGCACGACGACGACCCGGCTGTCGCTGTGGCCCAGGTTGTTGAGGCCCTCGAATGCCATGCCCCCGGTCATGGACCCGTCGCCGATGACCGCCACGATGCGCCGCTCCGGGCTGCCGCTGCGGGCGACCGCGGCGGCCACCCCGTGGGCGTAGCTCAGGATCGTGGATGCGTGGCTGTTCTCCACCCAGTCGTGCACCGATTCGGCACGCGACGGGTAGCCGGACAGCCCGCCACCTTGGCGCAGCGTGGAGAACATCTCGCGCCGCCCGGTGAGCAGCTTGTGCACGTAGGCCTGGTGGCCGGTGTCCCACAGGATTATGTCTCGGGGGGATTGGAACACCCGGTGCACGGCGATGGTCAGCTCAACCGCGCCCAGGTTCGAGCCCAGGTGGCCGCTATTGGTCGCGACCGCGTTGACGATGCACTCCCGCAGCTCGGCGGCCAGGGTCAGCAGCTCGTCGTGGCTCAGCCGGGCCAGATCGGTCGGCGAGTTGATCGACTCCAACAGCATCAGCCGAGGGTAGCGCCACTCGCGTCGGTGCTCGTGGCGTTAGCGCCCATCCGTGCTCGCGACCGGCTGAGCCGGTCCATCCGGCCGGCTACCAGGAATGCCGCGGCCAGCAGGACGAGACCGGCGATCACGTCGCCGAAGTAGTGGTTTCCGGTCACGACGATGGTGAAGATGGTGGCCGCCGGGTAGAGGAACGGCAGGATCTTCGTCCACCACCGCCGGGCCAGGCTGGACACCGCGGCCGCCGACCACACGGCCCAAGCCGTGTGCAGGCTCGGCATGGCCGCATACTGGTTGGAGACGTCGTTGGCCGGCCCCTGGGAAAAGTTCCAGAAGCCGCCAACCACCTTCAGCGTGTCGACGAAGTGATAGCCCGGAGGGAGCAGCCGGGGCGGCATGAGCGGGAAGAAGAAGAACCCGATGAGGGCCAAGCCGGTGGTGATGGCAAGGGTGTTCCGCCACAGCCGGTAGCGACTCGGGAACCAGAAGAAGAGGAGGACGAGAACTCCGATGGCGGCTATGAAGTGGATGCTGTCGTAGAAGTCGTCGCACAGCTCGATCAGCCACCGGTCGGGTAGGAAGAAGTGTTGGACGTCGGCCTCGTGGAAGATGCCGAGCCACCGTTCGGAGTGGATGAGCCGTTTGGCGTTCGTGAACGCTTGGAGGGCCGATACCGGTCTGGTGCCGCGGATGTCCCGCACCAGGGTGTAGAGCCCGTAGAAGGCGGCGATTATGAGGACCTCGCGCCACCAGCGCGATCGCTTGATGGCTGGGGGCTTGGGCTTCTCTCGTTGGTTCTCGTGTTCCGGCTCGGTCGCCTGATCGGTGCGCAACCTGTCGAGCGTACCGAGGCCCTATCCCGTTGGTTCGGTTCTTGTCACGCGATCGAGACCGGAGTGCCGAGGGGGAGCAGCCCGGCCAGCTGGGTGACCACGTCGTTGGGCAGCCGCACGCAGCCGTTTGACGCGGCCTGGCCGATCGATCCCGGCTTGTCCTGGCCGTGGATGCCGATCTGGGCGTCGCCCCCGTTGAACGCCGAGTAGGCGGTGGAGAACTCGGCGAGACCGAAGATGTACGGCCCGTAGGCGCCGCCCGGGTCGTCGGGGCGGACCAGCTCCCAGATGTACGTGTCGCCGGGCGGGGTCGGCGTGTGCTGCGCTCCTATCCCCACCGGCGTCGTCAGCACCACCCGCCCTGCGTCGGTCACGGTGAGAGTGCGGGCCGCCAGGCTGACCGCGACCCGGTAGAAGGTCTCGGATATGGCCACCCCCCGGGCCGGTATCCACCCTGTTGTGCCGTTGGGCCTGACCGGAAGCTCCACGTGCAGCCACCCCGAGCCGTCCGGGGAATCGATCAATGCCAGGACTTGGGGGGCTCCGAAAGGATTGGTGGCGGCCAGGGTCCCTGTCGAGGTCCCGCCGGGCGCGGCCCCGTAAGGTGTCGGCTCGCTCAGGGTGGCGATGTAGGCCGGCGCCGGGCCGTTCTGCCTTGGGGCCGTTACGGCGGCCGGTACGGCGACCGGCAGGGCCTGACCAGCGTCGCCGTCGCCAGGCTTCCCCTGGTGATCGTGGAGCGCGATCCCCGCGCCGACCAGCCCTGCCGCGGCAGCCCCGGCCACCGCCAACGCGGCCCACAGGCGCCAGGGCCCGGGAACGGGCACGGGATCTAGCGGGCTTTCTCCATGAACGCCCCGGTCGTCACCACCACACGCGTGACCCGGCCGGCCGCCACCAGCCCGCAACGATCGGTGACGGTGACGTTGAAGATCACGCGCTTTCCCTCGACCCGTTCCAGAGAGGCGGTGGCGAGCACGACGCTGCCGACCAGCACGGGGACGAGGTGGGTGACTTCGACCCGGAACCCGACCGAGGTCTGCCCATCAACCAGGTGAGCGCGTAGCGCCTCGGTCGAGGCCTGCTCGCACAGGGCGATCAGGCGCGGCGTGGCCAGCACGGGCACGTCACCGCTGCCGACGGCGGCGGCGGTGTCCTGCTCGGTTACCTCCAGTTTGACCTGGTTGCACAGGCCGAGCGGCAGGGCCACGGCTAACCACGGTACGCGGGTACCCTCGCTTTGTTCCAATACGGATCCAGCTCGGGGACCTTGGGAGAAGGAAAAATTGGCGTTGCTTATCGAAGAAGCGGTGATCGAGGAGGTTCTCGGGACGGCCCTGACGAGCGGAGGGGAGTTCGCCGAGGTCTTCGCGGAGGACCGGCGGGGCACTGGCGCCCGCCTCGACGACGGCCGGGTCGAGGATCTGGCCTCGGGGCGTGAGAGAGGAGCGGGGATCCGGGTCGTGTTCGGGGAGACGACCGGCTTCGCCCATACGTCCGACCTGTCCGAGTCCGGCTTGAAAGCGGCAGCCCGGGCCGCCGCCGCGGCCGCCCGGGGCGGAGGAGGCGGGGTGCGGACCGTCGCCCTCCAGCGGGTGGGGGCGCCCGCCCCCAACGACGTGTCGGTGCTGCCCGAGACGGTCGCCAAGGCGGACAAGGTCGCTCTGCTCAGGAGGGCGGACGACGCGGCGAGGCGGGCGGGTGGCGCCATCAAGCAAGTGAGCGCGGTGTACGGCGACAGCCGGCGCCGGATCCTCGTCGCCAACAGCGAAGGGGTGCTGGCCGGTGACGACCAGGTCAAGACCAGGTTCGCGGTGCAGTGTGTGGTGACGGGCGACGCCGGGATGCAGACGGGCCGGGAGTCGGTCGGCGCGACGGTGGGGTTCGAGTTGTTCGAGCAGTTCTCGGTCGACGAGCTCGCGACGGCCGCCGGTCAGCGGGCCCTCACCAAGCTGTCCGCCCGGCCCGCCCCGTCCGGAGTGGTCCCGGTCGTGATCAAGCAGGGTGGCGGCGGGGTGTTGTTCCACGAGGCCTGTGGCCACGGCCTCGAAGCCGACCACATCGCCAAGGACGTGTCGGTGTTCAAAGGGAAGGTTGGCCAGCTGGTGGCCAGCCCCCTAGTCACGTTGGTCGACGATGGGACCATGGGTGGGGAGTGGGGCGCCCTCGCTGTCGACGACGAGGGGCATCCGGCGGGCCGTAACGTTCTCATCGAGAACGGCGTGCTGACCGACTACATGTGGGACTGGTTGCGGGCCCGCAAGGAGGGACGGTCGAGCTCGGGCAACGGCCGGCGGGAGAGCTACCAGCACCTGCCCATGGTTCGTATGACCAACACGTATGTGCTGGCCGGCACCGAGGACCCAGAGGAGATCGTCCGCCAGACGCCCTACGGCGTGTATGTGGCCCAGCTCGGCGGTGGACAGGTGAACACCACCACCGGCGATTTCGTGTTCGGCATGACCGAGGCCTACTTGATCGAAGACGGGCGCATCACCGAGCCCCTGCGCGATGCCAACCTCATCGGCAACGGCCCCGAGGTGCTGCGCAACATCGACGTGGTCGGCAACGACTTCGCCATGGGCAGCCCGGGTACGTGCGGCAAGGACGGTCAGGGCGTCCCGGTCGGCGACGGCCAGCCCACCCTGCGAGTGGCCGGCCTCACGGTCGGCGGGACGGCCCGGTGAGCGACCTTACCTCCCCGCGGGACAGCGTCTTTGTGACGCGTTATCCGCACTATTTGCGGTTAACGCGTCACAAAGATCCGCTGATGTCACAAAGTGGCAGGGGGTGGCCCGGTGAGCGACCTTTGGGAGCGGGCCAGTGTGATGGGGCGGGCCACACCTCACAGGGGGGTGGCCCGGTGAGCGACCTTGGGAGCGAATCAATGTGGCAGGCCGGGTCAGGCCCGCAGGGGGTGGCCCGGTGAGCGACGATCTTCTTGCCCTGGCCACGAGGGTCGCGGGATGGGGTCGCGACGGCGAGCAGGTCGAGGCGTTCGTGGCCCGGGGTCGCGATACCGAGATCAGGGTCTACGAAGGCGGCGTCGAGTCGCTGTCGTCGGCCGAGTCCGCGGGGGTGGGTATCAGGGTCCTTACCGGACACCGCCAGGGTTTTGCTTACGCCGGATCTCTCGACCTTGATGTCTTGGGAGAGACGCTCGAGGAGGCCAGGGACAACGCCGGCTTCGCCACCGAGGACGAGTACCTGGGCCTGGCCGAGCGCGACGGGGTCGAGCCGGCTGCCCTCGACCTGTGGCGGCCTGAGCTGATCGAGCTCCCGACCGAGGAGAAAGTGGCCCGGGCGCTCGAGCTGGAGCGTGCCGTACGGGCCGGTGATCGTCGTATCCGCCAGGTGGAGTCCGCCGAATGGGGCGACGCCACCTCGGAGAGCGCGGTGGTGACCAACACGGGAATCCAGGCCTACTCTCGCCGGACCGCCTGCTACGTCTCGGCCTACGCCATCGCCGGCGACACGGACGACACGCAAACGGGAGCGGGGTACTCTGTCGGGCGGCGCCCCGCCGATCTCGACGTGCAGCAAGCCGCCGACGACGCCATCCTGCGGGCCACCCGCCTCCTGGGAGCGGTGAAGCCCAAGTCAGCCCATCTGACCGTGGTGTTCGAGCCCCGCATCACGGCGACGTTGCTCGCCGTCCTGGCGGGCACGCTCGACGGGGAGTCCGTGCTGAAAGGCCGTTCGCTCTTCGCCGAGCGTGTCGGCGAGGACGTGTCGGTCCCGTCCTTCACCTTGGTCGATGACCCAACCGACCCCGATGCCTACACCGCGACGAATTACGACGCTGAGGGCCTGGCTACCCGACGCAACGTCCTCGTGAACCGGGGGGTGCTGCAGGGATTTCTGTACAACACCTACTCGGGCCGAAGGGCCGGCACGGCCTCAACCGGGTCAGCCGTGCGGGCCGGCTACAAGGGCGCTCCGGGTACCGGTGCCCGAGCCGTCTCGCTCGTCCCGGGCGACCGGTCGCCCGAGGAGATCTTGAAGTTCGTCGCCGACGGGTTGCTCGTGCAGTCCGTATCGGGCATCCACTCAGGGGTGAACCCGGTAAGTGGCGACTTCTCGGTCGGCGCGGAGGGGGTGTTGATCAAGGATGGGGCGCTGGCCGGACCGGTCCGCGAGTTCACCATTGCCTCGACCATCCAGCGCATGCTGGCCGGTGTGGTCGCCATCGGCAACGACTTGGAGTGCTTGCCATCGTCTGCCTCCGGGCTGACCCTCGCCATCTCGGACGTCTCCATGAGCGGCCAGTAGAGGGCGCCCAGATCGTGTGGAGCCTACGGCGGGAGGCGGCCCGGGCGGTCCTGCTCGACGAGGCCGACCGGGTGCTTCTCCTGGAGGCGAGCGATCCTGCCGACCCCGGGAAGGGAACTTGGTGGGAGCTGCCAGGTGGAGGAATGGAGCCGGGCGAACCGAGCGGGGAGGCCGCTGCCCGGGAGCTGTTCGAGGAGACCGGCATCGCCGGGGTCGACATGGGTGGTTGCGTGTGGCAGCACCGGGCCCGCTTCACCTTCGCCGGTTTCCGGTTCGATCAACAGGAGCACATCCACGTCGCCCGGATGGCCGGACGGCCCGACGAGTCGGAGTACCGGCCGGGCGGTCTCGAGGCCATCGAGGCGATGGCGTTCAAAGGTTGGCAGTGGTGGTCCCTGCCCGATCTGCGCCGGCTCGTCGCCGGCGGCGGTCGGGTGATCCCCCCGTGGCTGTGTGATCAGCTGCCGTCCTACCTCACCGGCGGCGGGCCCGGCGAGCCCATCGACATGGGGGAGTTGGGGGACGTCTTCCGGTCCTGAGCGGCGTACCCTGATTCTGTGCTCTTCTCCCGCCACCAGACGCAGATGGTCGATCCGTCCGAAGCGCTTCGAGGCCGGCCCGAGCCCATGCCGGTACCTGAGCGTCACTTTGTCAACTTCCACCCCCTGAAACCGCCGTTTCCCGAGGGCTACGACTACGCGGTGTTCGGTCTGGGCTGCTTCTGGGGCGCGGAACGCAAATTCTGGGAGACCCCCGGCGTATGGACCACGGCGGTCGGCTACGCCGGCGGCTACACACCCAATCCGACCTACGAGGAGGTGTGCAGCGGCCGGACCGGGCACGCCGAGGCGGTTCTCGTCGTGTGGGACCCGGTTATCACCTCGTACGACCGGCTGCTCAAGGTCTTCTGGGAGGCCCACGACCCCACCCAGGGGATGCGCCAGGGCAACGATGTCGGTACCCAGTACCGTTCGGCGCTGTACGTCCGCGATCAGGCCCAGCTCGACTCGGCCAAACGCTCCCTCGACGCCTATAACGAAGTCCTCGCCGAGGCCGGATACCCGCCTATCACGACCGAGCTGGCCTTCCTCCCGCCCGACGGGTTCTACTACGCCGAGGACTACCACCAGCAGTACCTGGCCAAGAACCCAGGTGGCTACTGCGGATTGGGCGGTACTGGGGTGGCCTGTCCTATTGGGCTGGACCTGCGGCCTCCCACCCAGGCAGGCTGAGTGCCCGTTCGAGATCATTATCAAAGGATCGCTGGAAGTGGACGGTACCGTGCTGAGGCCAGGCGACGTGATGATCGCTCACCCCGGGCAGGAGCACGGCCCGCACACGGCAGGACCCGACGGTTGCACGACCCTGGAGGTCTTTGCCAGTTACAAGGCCAGCTATACGCCAGTCTATCCAGCACGGGGATGCCGAGTTCCGGGTGTTTGGCGAGGAGCGGGTCACCTTCGTCGAGCACTACCGGAGGGCGGCGAGGCTGGCGCACGCGCTTAAGGATCGCTTCGGCGTCGAAAGGGCGATCGGGCTGCCATCGATCCGCTCAGACTAAGGTGTTTGAGGTGTAGGACCCAACGGGAGGGAATGTGGCTTCATCGTCGAGTTGGACGTTGTTCGACATGTCCGACGTTGCGCGGGAACCGGTGCCCGATCACCCGGGGATCAGCCGCCAGCTGTTGGTGGACAACATAGATCCCGGGGGGTCGACGCTGCTCGGGGTGCGCTATGAGGCGGGATCGGCAGACCGGACGCGGGAACACTCGGTAGGCCAGGTCATCTTGGTGATCGAGGGTGAATTGAACATAGACGGGAAGGTCTGTGGGCCCGGAGCAGGTTGCTACGCGCCGAGCGAGACTCCCTACTCGATCGAGGCGGTAACCGAAGCGACCGCGGTCGAGTTCCGACCTGCACCGATCGTCTACGGGACAGGGCTCCCCGACAGTGCCAAGGCGAAGGCGTGGAGCCCGACTCCGCCCGCCGCCTCAGGAGCTGTGGGCTGGGACCTGATGCAAGGTGCCGGACCGGTGACATCGGTAAAGGATTTCAGTTACTTCGACATCTACAGCATGCCGGAGAGTCAGATAGCTCCGGACATGTCCATTCAAGCCTTGGTGAATCACGCCGAAGACGACGGTCAGAGCATGCTCATGGTGCGGCACTGGCCAGGCGAGGTAACGCCCGCTCACAGTCATGACGTCGAGCAGATCGTCGTAGTTTTAGAGGGCTCCATAAGTCAGGGCAACCGGACGTTCGTCCCCGGCACCGGGTTCTTCACGCCCGAGCACAAGAAATATGGTCTCCAGGCGGGGCCCGATGGGGTCGTCCGTGTCGAGTGGCGCCCGTCGCCGCTGCGGTTCGCGACCGATTGGGTCGAAGGCTGAGACACCGAAAGGTGTATCTGCTCCGCAGGGCGACTACTGCATCACCTCGCCTGATGGTCTGGCCGGAGATCTCGACGTCTTCCAGAGCTACCGGGGGCAGCTGGATGATCGACTCTTGGCGGCAGGTTCACCCCTGGTCGATCCACCACAAATCTCGCAGGGGTCCACTTCGCTCCCTTCCTTCGCGAACGCCGCCAGATACCCAAATCACGTATCGGCGCAATTCAGGACGGGCTGAACAAGCCCGGCCCCGTCCGCGCTGGTGGGCCGGACCTTTTCTGAGGGCTCTGGTCTCTGTTTCGTATTGACAGGCGCCCTCAAAACGCCATCAGCGGATGGGCCGATGGAGGAGGGCCGGTGGCCCGGCCGGAGGTCCAGCCGTTCGACGTCGCTGTCCATCTCGTGGAAGAAGTGGATCTGGGCCGCCGCGATCAGGACCTTCTCCTTGAAGGGCGGGAACACCGTGTTCCACACCTCCATGCGCACCTCGCTGATGTCGGGGTCGTGCAGCCCGAGCGCCTGATCGCAGAGCTGCTTGTAGTAGCCGTCGTCGCCGGCGGGGAATTCTTGAGGGTTGTCACGTACGTAGCGGTCGAGGGCCGGCCCCAGGCCGTTCTGGGCGGCCTGCTTGACCCTCAACGCGTTGTCCGTGACGTCTTCGGCGAACTGTTTGGTCAGCTCCTGCAGCTGGTTGGTCGCCTCCTCGACGCTGTTGGCGATCAATCCCTGCTCGGCCTTCTCCATCAGATCGCTGACCGGTTTGATCGTCTCGTAGACGGTCTTGGCCTCGACATAGATCTCGTGGGCCAGCCCCACTTCTGGTACCAGGACCTCGCAGGCCGCGAGGACACCCTCGAACAACGCGGCGAACCCCGACAGGCGCCCGGGCGGTTTGGTGATGCACCCCCTTGATCAGGGTGTCGGCGTCGTCGCGGAAGCTCTGCGCCCCTTGGACGACGCCGTCAAAACGGGTCTGGAGCCGCTGGGTGCGACGAGCTCCACTCCGGTCTTCACATCCGGCCGGTGAGGGGAATCCACCGTCTCGAACTGGATCTCGCTCGCGTCGCTCATAAGTGATCGCCTCCTCCGCTTCGAGTAATCGGCCCTTCTGCTGAGCGGCTTGAGCGTTGCCTGCTTAAGGTGTCGTCGTTCGCAGGCTGGGCGCCCCCGAGACGAGACAGGTGCAGCCCGGTTCCCTAGGGATGGCCGGGATGGCCGTGGCGAGGAGGGAACGGGTGTGGGCCACGTTCTCGGCCAGCACGGCCATGGCCGCCTCGATGGTCACCGGGGGCATGTCGGGATCACCCTCGACGCCCACGTCCCGGTCGGTGACCAGGGCCAGGCCCGAGTAGCAGAGCCCCAGCTCCCGGGCCAGGTAGGCCTCGGGGTACTGGGTCATGTTGATCACGTCGATCCCCGCCCGGGCGTACCAGCGCGACTCGGCCCGGGTCGAGAACCGGGGCCCCTGGACGACCACCACGCTCCCGGCGCCGTGCAACCGGCCCCCTGGCCAACCGCCGGCCCGTGACGCAGCATCGAACAACACGCCGGACAGCTCCCGGCAGTACGGGTCGGCGAAGCTGACATGGTCGACTGTCGGGTGCTCGACGAAGGTGTCCGAACGACCCCAGGTGCGATCGAGGAGCTGGTCGAGCACCACCAGGTCGCCCGGGCCGATGTCGCCGCGCAGAGAACCGCTGGCGCAGGGGCCGATCACCCGGGTTACGCCAATGGACCGCAGGCCCAGAGGTTGGCCCGGTAGTTGATGGCGTGGGGCGCCAGCTCGTGACGGGCCCCGTGGCGGGCAAGGAAGGCGACCGAGCGTCCCCCGACGGTTCCCACCGCCAGTGGGCCAGACGGGAGCCCGTACGGTGTGTCGAGCGACACCTCGCGAGCGCCGTCGAGAAAACGGTAGAAGCCCGACCCGCCGATGATCCCTATCTCGGCCCGGGTCACGCGACGGAACCGGCGGGGCGCTAAGAAGCCTTGGCCTCCGACTTGGACGGCGTCGATTCGGACGACGACTTGGATGAGGGTGACCCGGACTTGGACGACTCCGATTTGGACGCCTCGGACTTGGACGACGACGAGTCGCTCGACGAAGACGAGCTCGACGACGAAGAGGAGCTCGACGTGGCGGGCTCAGCCTGCTTGCCCGATCCGGAGCTACGGCTGTCGTTCTTGTAGAAGCCGCTGCCCTTGAACGCGATGCCGATGTTCCCGAACACCTTGCGCAGGGGCCCACCGCACGCCGGGCAGGTCGTCAGGGACTCGTCCTTGAAGGACTGGACGATCTCCAGGTGCTCGCCGCAGGCCTTGCATGAGTATTCGTACGTGGGCATGACCTCTCCCGGCAGGGCTAGCACTCTCGATGTCCGAGTGCCAAGTCTAGCGCACCGGAGTGGTTTGGCGACGGGGCCGCAGTGGGCTAGACAAGGGCCATGGCCAGCTCGATCCGTAAGGCGGTGATCCCTGCCGCGGGGATGGGGACGCGTTTTTTGCCGGCTACCAAGGCAGTGCCGAAGGAGATGATCCCCCTCGTCGACAAGCCGGTGATCCAGTACGCCGTCGAGGAGGCCGTGGCCGCCGGGATCACCGACATACTGGTCGTCACCGGTCGGGGTAAGCAGTCCATGGAGGACCACTTCGATCGCTCTGTCGAGCTCGAGCAGCTCCTCGAGGAGAAGGGCAAGAGCGAGGAGCTGAGCCAGCTCCGGGCCCTGTCGGAGATGGCTTCTATCCACTTCGTCCGCCAGGGGCGCCCGCTCGGGCTGGGCCACGCGGTCGGGATGGCCCGCGCCCACGTAGGTGACGAGGCCTTCGTGGTCATGCTGCCCGACGACGTCATCCACCCCAAGAGCGGGATCCTCGACGGGATGCTGGCCGCCCACGAGCGGACGGGCGCCTCGGTGCTCTGCCTCAAGCGGGTGCAGGGTCGCGAGGTGTCGCTCTACGGGTGCGCGGCTGCCGTACCGGCGGGGGACGACCTGGTCGAGGTGCACGATGTGGTCGAGAAGCCGGCGCCCGAGGAGGCCCCTTCGGATCTGGGGGTGATGGGGCGCTACGTCCTCACCCCCGCCATCTTCGAGTCGATCGCCCGGACCGAGCCGGGCCGGGGGGGCGAGATCCAGCTGACGGACGCCATCAAAGGGCTGATGCCGGCCGAGAAGGTGTTCGGCTACACCTTCGTCGAGGGTCGCTACGACACGGGCAACAAGATCGACTTCCTCAAGGCCACCATCGTCTTCGCCCTCGAACGCGAGGACGTCGGCGGCGACCTGCGAGCCTTTCTGCACGACCTGCCGTGATCCCGCTCGAGGAGGCCCAGGCCGAGGTCGTGGCTGCCTGCGCACCACGCTTCCCGGTGTCCGTCGAGCTGTCCGACGCCCTGGGCCTGGTGCTGGCCGAGCCGATACGAGCCGCCGAGGACGTGCCACCGTTCCGCAACACCGCCATGGACGGCTATGCAGTGCGCGCCGCCGATGTCGCCGGTGCCAGCCCGGGGCGCCCGGCTCGGTTGAGGGGTATCGGCACCCTGCCCGCCGGCCGGGCTCCAAGCCACCCGGTCGGACCGGGGGAGGCGCTGCGAATCATGACGGGTGCCCTTTTTCCTGATGGAGCCGATGCGGTGGCCATCGTGGAGAACACCCGGCTGGACGGCGACGACGTGTTGGTCGAGGCTCCCGCCGTCCTGGGCGAGCACATCCGTCCGGCCGGCGACGACATCGCCTCGGGCCAGGAGCTGTTTCGGGCGGGGACCGTTCTCGGCGCCGGGCACCTCGGTGTGCTGTCCAGTGTCGGATGTCAAAGGTTGACCGTCGTGCCCGCACCCGTTGTCGGCGTGCTCTCGACCGGTGACGAGCTCGTCGAGGGGCCGGTGGTGCTGCAACCCGGTCAAATCCGGGACTCCAATCGCCAGACGCTCCTCTCCTTGTTGCGGCGAGACGGGTTCCGCCCCGTCGACCTGGGGATCGCCCGGGACGACCAGGCCGAGATCGAGGAGGTGCTGGCCGACGCGACGGGCCGCTGCGATGCGGTGCTGACCAGCGGGGGAGTCAGCATGGGCGACTTCGACTACGTGAAGGCGGTGCTCGACCGGATCGGGAGGATGCACTGGATGCAGGTGGCCATCCGCCCGGCCAAGCCCTTCGCCTTTGGGTTGGTCGGCGAAACCCCGGTCTTCGGCCTGCCCGGCAACCCGGTCTCTTCCATGGTCAGCTACGAGGTGCTGGCCCGTCCCGGTCTACGCCGCATGAGCGGGCGCCTCGAAGGGGATCTGCACCGCGCCGCGGTGGCCGCCGTGGTGGACGACCAGGGCTGGCAGGGCTGGCGGGACGAACGGACCACCTTCGTGCGGGCCACGTGCCGTTTCGGCCCCGACGGCAGGCTGCTGGTGTCGAGCACGGGGGGGCAGGGCTCGCACCAGCTCTATGCCATGGCCCAGGCCGACTGCCTGGCCATCTCGCCTCCCGGTACCGGCTTCTCGCGGGGTGACCCCATCAACGTTCTGCTCCTCGGGCCGTAGACTGGGTCGCGTGGCTGTACCGCTAGTGGACCCTTATGACCGGACGGTCAGGGACCTGCGCATCTCGATAACGGATCGGTGCAATTTCCGCTGCACCTACTGCATGCCCCACGAGGGGATGCAGTGGTTACCCCGCGAGGACCTTCTGACCTTCGAGGAGCTGACCCGCGTGGCCCGGGTGTGCGTAGAGCGGTTCGGTTTCGAGAGCATCCGCATCACGGGTGGCGAGCCCACGGTCCGGGCCCACCTGCCTGTCCTGGTCCGGCGGCTGGCCGACCTGGGCGTCGAGCTGGCCATGACCACCAACGGAGCCACCCTGGACCACCTCGCGGCCGACCTGGCTCGAGCCGGCCTGCAGCGGATCAACATCTCCTGCGACTCGCTCCGCCCGGATCGCTTTGCCGCCATCACCGGCCGACCCGCCCTCGACCAGGTCCTGGCCGGGGTGGACGCCGCCCTCGCCGCCGGACTGTCACCGGTCAAGCTGAACTGCGTCATGGTCCGGGGGGTCAACGACGACGAGATCCTCGACTTCGCCGCCTACGGCCGCGACCGCGGCGTGGAGATCCGCTTCATCGAATGGATGCCTCTCGATGGCGACCAGGCTTGGAGCAGCGAACAGGTCGTGCCGGCCGAGGAGATCGTGGCCGCCATCGACGCGGAGTGGCCCCTTCAGGCGCCCGACGGGCGCGGGGCGCGCGACGCGGCCCCGGCCGAGACCTACAGCTACGCCGACGGCCGGGGCCGGTTGGGTGTCATAGCCAGCGTGACCAGGCCGTTCTGCGGGTCGTGCGACCGGATCCGACTGACGGCGGAGGGGCAGCTGCGCAACTGCCTGTTTTCCGTGCGCGAGTGCGACCTGCGGGCCCTCATGCGGGGCGGAGCGGCCGACGACGAGCTGGCTTCGGCCATCGCTGCCGAGGTGGGGCGTAAGTGGGCCGGCCACTCCATCGGCCAGGTGCATTTCATCCGCCCGGCCCGCAGCATGAGCCAGATCGGCGGGTGACCAGCACGAACTAGACTTCGGGCCATGTCTGACCGCGGCCTGACCCACCTGGACCCGCTCGGGCGTGCCCGCATGGTCGATGTCACCCCCAAGGAAGCGACTCACCGGCGCGCCATGGCCCGCTGCAAGGTCTTCATGAAGCCGGAGACGACCGGCAAGGTCGCATCCAACGCCATGTCGAAAGGCGACGTGCTGGGCGCGGCCCGCATTGCGGGAATCCAGGCGGCCAAGCGCACCGCCGACATGATCCCGCTCTGCCACCCGCTCCTGGTCGGCGCGGTGACCATCAACTTCACCCTGGGTGACAACCACGTCGAGGTGGAGACACAGGTGGAAACGGTGGACCGGACAGGGGTCGAGATGGAGGCCATGACAGCATGCGCCATCGCCGCCCTGACCATCTACGACATGTGCAAATCGACCGATCGCTCCATGGTGATCGGAGAGCTCGCCCTTTGGGAGAAGACAGGCGGGCGCAGCGGTCACTGGCGCCGTCCGGCGGACGATCTTTCGGTCCCGTTGGTGAACACTCCCATGCCGACCCTCGACGCTCTGGACCAGGATATCGACGAGTTGATCGGACCCGAATCCCGGGGTGAGGAGCTCTCCTGACCAGGACTGAAGTCCTGGTCAAACCCAATTTTGACCGGCGGAGTTGGCGGCCTCGAAGCGGTCGACTACGGTAATCAGATCCTAAGAGTTTGCTGAAGCCCAGCTTCGCAGCCTATTTCGTAATACGGCTCGACCGGGGGGCTCGTGAAAGTCCAAAGTGGGATCCACCACTTTGGCTGCACGATCCCTTATGGTCCCTGACATCGAAGGGTAAGGCCGAGGAGTCTTGACTACCGTGGTTTTGCTGGTCCTGGCAGTCATATGGGGAGCGCTACTGATCTCATGGTTGCGCTCCCGTTCCGTTGGTACGTTTTCGGACTCGGTGGGCACTTTCCGCCGTCATCTGAACGTCCTGGAGCGAACGACACCCTCCGGGGGGGCCGGTCGGCGCGCCGTGCGCATGCCGCTCGCCGCGCCTGCTTACCGCCCGGCCCCCCTGCGGGCGCCGCGCTCCGACGTCCGCGGTGATGTCATCGCCCGACCCCTCCCCGTGCGGCGGGTCCCGGTCAGCGCCAACCAGGCTGCTTTACGGCGCCGCCAGGCCCAGAAGCGGCGCCGGGACGTGTTCTTCGCCCTCCTGGCCGGGGCCGTCGGCTCGTTCCTGATCGCCGTGGCGGGCGTGTCGGTCCTCTGGCCGGTCCAGGGGCTGTTCGATGTCCTGCTCGCGGCCTACTGCGCCCTGCTCGTGCACAAGCGCAACCTGGCGGCCGAGCGTGAGCTCAAGCTCCGCTTCATGCCCGTTGACCGTCAGGCAGTACGGCCCCGCCCCGCCTACGACCTGGCCACGGGCTACGGCGATCTGAAGCTGCGCCGGGCCGCCAACTGACCGGCGCCATGGCGTGCTCGGTGAGATCAATAGTGGTCACTTCACCTACAGATGTGTGGGTCAACTGACCACAATTGACTGACCCACACCGCACCCCGGGTCGAGCAAGCCGCCCTTCCAGATCCCCCAGCTAGGCTGCCAGCATGTTCGGCCGCCCCGAGCTGGCCACGTTGGTGGAGCAGGCCCGCGACGAGCTGGGGGAGGTCAACGCGGCCCGAGAGGCCGGTCTGGCCGACTGCCGCAAGGCCATCCGCGCCGCCGGAAGCGCCATCCGGGCCGTCCACCGCCGGGACTTTGCCCGGGCTGACATCCTGATGGGCGACTGCGAGGTCGCCGTGCGCGCCGCCCAGGGTGTGCTCGCCCCTTTCCCGGCCGTCGCCTACGCCGGCTTCCTCCACGACGCCGAGAAGGAGTTCGCCGAGGCCGCCTTGACCCGGGCCCTGGTCACCCGCGACGCCCTGCCCGACCACCGCCAGCTGGAGGTGGGCGTCCCGGCCTGGCTGAACGGCCTGGCCGAGGCCGCCTCCGAGCTGCGCCGCCACCTGCTCGACCGGTTGCGGGGCGACGAGACGTCCGAGGCGGAGGGGTTGCTGGCCGTCATGGACGACGTCTACGAGGCCCTGGTCGGTGTCGACTACCCCGACGCGGTGACCGCCGGGCTGCGCCGCAGCGCCGACGCCCTCCGGGCCGTCCTCGAGCGGACCCGCAGCGACGTAGCCACCACCCTCATGCAGATCCGCCTGCGCCATGCCCTCGAACGGGCCCCCGAGTCGCGCTAGCCTGAGAATCCCGTTCCGGGGGTGTAGCTCAGCCCGGTAGAGCGCTTCGTTCGCAACGAAGAAGTCGCCGGTTCAAGTCCGGTCACCTCCACAAACTCGAGAGATCATCACGGCGCTATTCGAACCGTGACCGGCGCGTTACTTCACGTCGGCCGAGCCAGCGAGGACGAGTCTCCAAGCCTCGATCGTCAACGGGCGAGATACTTGGCCCGCAACGCTCCGGCGTCCACGACGCGGCCTTTCGAGATCTCCTCACGGGCCTCGGCCGTTTGACCGGTGTTGGAAATCCTCAAACTGCTATGTAGGATGGCCACGCCGTCAAACGTTGCCTGCGGGCCGGTTTGAGGAGGCAACTGGTGAAAGAGCTCGTGTATCACCGCTTTCTGTTGCCCACTGCGGAACGCCTGGCGACCAAGACGGCCGTCATGGACGGCGATTTCACCGCCACGTATGAGCAGCACGTGGATCGGGTGTTGCGGTTGTCCAATGGTTTGTCATCCGAGCTGGGGGTCGGGCCGGGCGAGCGCTTCGCGGTGATGGCGCTCAACGGTCACCAGTTCCTCGAGCTCTACCACGCCAGCTTCCTAGGTGGGGCGATGATCAATCCGTTGAACCTCCGGCTGGCATCGAAGGAACTGGAGTTCGTCCTGCAGGATTCGGGCTGCAAGACGTGCTTCGTGGACGCCTGGTTCGCGGCGGTTGTCGACGCGGTGCGCGCCGGCACGGCGTTGGAGAAGGTGGTCCTGATCGGCGGCGAGGACGTGCCCCACGACGTGGCCTACGAGGATGTGGTGGCGGCCGGATCATCGGTGGTGCCACCTGAGCCCCACGAGGATGCTCCCGCCTTTTTGATGTACACGGGCGGCACGACCGGCCTACCCAAGGGCGTGGTGATGGACAGCCGGGCCCTGGTGCTGAATCTGTACAAGGCATTGAGTCGCTTCGCCATGACGGATCGCTATGTGTACTTACACCAAACGCCGATATTCCATGCCGCCTCGTTGCCCGGTGTT
>JAFAWZ010000140.1 GCA_019241495.1 Acidimicrobiales bacterium
TGCTCCGCTACGCCACCGGAGCCGTCGCTCTCGAGGGATACGAGTCCGAGACCGGCAAGGTCGGCACTCCGGCTGCCCTCCTGAGCGATCTGGTGGACGCTCTGAGCAGCGCCATCGACGAGCTGACCCGACCCATCGACGCCATCAAGCACCAGGCCAAGACGGTGACCGTCGGCATATCGCGAAGCGAGGATGCCCTGTACGGCATACCGCTGGTGAAGGCGACTCTGGACGCCGGGGCGGCGCCCGACACTCTCGGGTACCGGGCCCTGCGCACCCTGGGGACGCTCGACGAGGCAGTCGACGAAGTGCTCGGGTACACCCGCTACCGGATCGAATGGGCCTCGCCCCAGCCGACCGCGGCCGTCATCGACCGGGGGGGGATCGGCCTCCAACTGCGGTCCCGCACCGACCGCGATCCCCGCCTGCTCGGCAGCAAGCACCGCGCCGCCGACGAGCGGGAGGTAACTGTGGTGAGGGGGGCGAGCGACAACCGGACCGTCGTCCTCGTGCCCGAGGCCAAGGGATCCCAGGTGACGGGCATGACTCTGCTCCACGTGCGCTTCCACCAGACTCTTCCGGCCGAGCGGGCCAAGGCGGTGTTGTCCGGGTACCGCACCCGGTACAACGCCCTGGCCGACGCGGTCACCGAGACCGAGCCCGTCCTCGACGAGACCCGCCTCGGGCAGGAGCCCATCGTGGACCTGCTGACCGAGCCGGTGTACGAGTTGGCCCGGCGGTGGCGGGCCTCTGCGCAAGCCTCGTGACCGGCCCGCTCGGGACCGGCCGGCTCATCGGCATCGGCCTCGACCTGGTCGATATCGCTCGGTTCCAACGGGTGCTGGACCGCCGCCCGGCCATGGCCACCCGGCTTTTCGCCCCCGAGGAGCTCGACTACGCCGGCACCTTGATCCGCCCCGGGCCGACCCTGGCCGGCCGTTTCGCCGTCAAGGAGGCGGCCATGAAAGCGCTCGGCGTGGGTCTGGGCGCGGTCGACTGGACCGACGTATGTGCTCTCCGCCAGGCCGGGGGAGCGCCGAGGCTGGTCGTCCGGGGCCGAGCCGCCCGGCTGGCCGAAGACATGGGCGTGGTCGCCTGGCAGGTGACCATCTCCCATACCGATCTGGTGGCCTCGGCGGCTGTGGTCGCCCTTTCGTGATCCCGGTCCTGACCCCCGAGGAGATGGCCGCAGTCGATCGGTCGGCCCCCGAGCCGGTCGAGGTCCTCGTCGAGCGGGCCGGCTTCGCGGTGGCCCGGGCCGCCCACCGCATGCTTGGCGGATCCTACGGGCGGCGCTGCGTCGTGATCGCCGGCCGGGGCAACAACGGCAACGACGGCCGGGTCGCGGCCCGCCGCCTGTCCGCGTGGGGCGCGCAGGTCCGCCTGGTCGAGCCCGACACCACCCGCCTCCCGCCTGCCGACCTCGTCATAGACGCCGCCTACGGGACCGGCCTGAGCCGCCCCTACCACCCCCCCGACCCCGGAGTCGCCCCGGTGCTGGCGGTGGACATCCCCTCCGGCCTGTCGGGCCTCACCGGCTCGGGCGACGCCCTCCGGGCCGGGCGCACGGTCACGTTCGCCGCCATCAAACCGGGGCTGCTGTTAGGCGAGGGTCCGGACAAAAGCGGCCTCCTCGAGCTGGCCGGCATCGGCCTCGAAACGCTCGCGCGGCAGGCCGCCGGCATGTGGCTACTCGACGACGACGACCTGTCAATGCTGCCGGGCCGGTCCCGCCAGGCCCATAAATGGCAGACCGCGGTGCTCGTGGTCGGCGGGTCGGAGGCGATGAACGGGGCTCCTCTGCTCGCCGCCCACGGTGCCCTGCGGGCTGGGGCCGGCTACGCCCTGGTCGGTGTGCCCGGATCGCCGGCGGGCGGTGGCCTTCCGCCCGGCCCCCACGTCGGTTTGAGCCTTCCCGCTCTGGGTTGGGCCGGGGCGGCGGCCGAGGCGGCGTCGCGGGTGCGGGCGGTTGCGGTCGGGCCGGGCCTCTCGGGGCGGCCCAAGAACCCGGACGGCAGCACGGGCTCGGCTACGCCGGTGGCCGAGTTCCTCGCCTCCACGTCGGTTCCCGCCGTGGTGGACGCCGACGGGCTGAACGCCCTGGGCGATGTGGGCACCGTCCGCGCCCTCGCCGCCGGGCGGGCCGCGCCGCTGGTGCTCACGCCTCACGAAGGGGAGTACCGCCGCCTGACAGGTCACTCACCGGCTGAGGACAGGATCACCGACGTGCGCGGCACTGCTCGCCAGACTGGGGCGGTGGTGCTGTTGAAGGGTTCTCCCACGATCGTCGCCTCGCCCGACGGCCGAGTCCTGATCTCGAGGTCCGGCTCGCCCCGGCTGGCCACGGCGGGCACCGGTGACGTGCTCTCCGGGATGATCGCAGCCTTCCTCGCCCGGGGTCTGGAGCCTCTGGAGGCCGCCGGCCTGGCCGCTCACGTGCATGGTCAGGCCGCCAGGCGTGGACCGGGGGAGGGCCTGATCGCGACCGACCTCCCCGAGTTGGTCTCAGGGTTGCTGTCACAGGCTGCACTGTGAGACCCGACGACATGCCGGCCCGGAGCCGGCCGGCGGCGGTGATGGCTCCCGCCTACGAGCACCGTGACGGCTATGCGCTCATCGACACCGGGGCCATCCGGGCCAACGCGGCGGTCCTGGCCGCCCAGGTCGCACCGGCCGGGCTGTGCGCGGTGGTGAAGGCAGGCGGGTACGGGCACGGGGCGCCCGAGGTGGCCCGAGCCGCCCTCGATGGCGGGGCGACCTGGCTGGCGGTGGCTCTGGTGGAGGAGGGCCGGGAGCTGCGCGCCGAGCGGATCGCCGCCCCCATACTCGTCCTGTCGGAGCCGCCACCCGCGGCCATGGACGAGGTGGTGGCGTCCCGCCTGACGCCGACGATCTATACCCGACCCGGCCTGGACGCGCTCCGCCACGCTGTGGGCCGGGCGGGCGGCCGCCCACCGTTCCCTGTCCACGTAAAGGTCGACACCGGGATGCACCGGGTCGGGGCCGCGCCGGGCGAGGCGGTCGACCTGGCCCTCGATGTGGCTGCCGACCCGGCCCTGGACCTCGAAGGCTTCTGGACCCACCTGGCGGTGGCGGACGAGGTCGACAACCCGTACAACACCACCCAGCTCGACCTCTACGACCACGCCCTCGACGCCCTGGCCGGCCACGGGGTGCGGCCTCGGGTGCGCCACGCCGCTAACTCGGGCGGGGCGTTGTGGCACCCGAGAGCCCGCTACGACCTGGTGCGCTGCGGCATCGCCCTCTACGGCCTCGCTCCCGACGCGGAAGGGATCACCCGCCCGCCGGTGCCGGCCCTGCGCCCTGCCCTGTCGCTCAGGGCGGGAGTCTCCTATGTAAAGGAGGTCGCGGCCAAGGAGCGGGTCTCCTACGGCTTGCGCTACACACTCGCGCAGGAGTCCGTGATCGCGACCGTTCCCCTCGGCTACGCGGACGGCGTGCCCCGCGTGCTGTCCGCAGTCGGCGGTGAGGTACTGGTGGGTGGGCGTCGCTGTCCCATCGCCGGGACCGTCACGATGGACCAGATCATGGTGGACTGCGGGCCGGGCGCCGAGGTGAGAAGCGGCGACGAGGTGGTGCTGATCGGCCGGCAGGGCGACCAGACGATCACGGCTTGGGACTGGGCCGTCGCCGCCGGGACGATCGCATACGAGGTCGTGTGCGGCATCAGCAGCCGCGTTCCCCGGGTATACGACCATACCTGGCCGGGCCCGCCGGCTGGCTCTTGATCACGGCTGTACCGGGTGTGCGGGTCGGTCACTGGACCGACGGGCCAGCCCGAACCGGGTGCACGGTGGCCCTCCTGCCGGCCGGGACGGTCGCCTCGGGCGAAGTGCGCGGCGGCGCTCCGGGCACCCGGGAATGGGCCCTCCTCGATCCGCGACGGATGGTCGACCGGGTGGACGCCGTCGTGCTCACCGGAGGTTCGGCCTTCGGGTTGGCGGCGTGCGACGGGGTGGTGCGGTGGTGCGAGGAGAGGGGCATCGGCTGGCCCACCTCGGCAGGACCGGTTCCCATCGTGGTGGGGCTCGTGATCTACGACCTGGCCGTCGGGGACCCGAAAGTGCGCCCCGGCCCGGCCGAGGGCTACGCCGCGTGCCTGTCTGCGGGGAGCGACGTCCCTCAGATCGGGCCCATCGGCGCGGGCACCGGCGCCACGGTAGGGAAGTGGCAGGGGATGGAGCACGCCCGCCCCGGGGGTTTGGGCAGCGCACTGGCAAGGGAAGGCGACGTGGTCGTCGCCGCCCTGGTGGTGGTGAACGCGACCGGGGACCCCTATGACCCCGCCTCCTTGCCCCGTCTTCCGACCAAACCCTCCGCGGTCGAAGCCACGACCGTCGGCTTGGTTGTCACCAACGCCAAGCTGGACAAGGCGGCCTGCCGGCTGGTGTCCGAGGCCGGCCATGACGGCCTGGCCCGGGCGCTGGACCCGGTCCACACCCACGCCGACGGCGACGCCATCGTGGCCGCCGCCACCGGTGAGGCGGACGCTGAGCTCGCTCAGGTCCGCCAGCTCGGCGCGTGGGTCGTCGAGCGCGCCGTGACCAGGGTGCTTGGTCAATAGTGGGCAGTTGACCCACACATGCGTGGGTCAACTGCCCACTATTGGGGCCCGCTTAGCGGGCCATCACCACCAAGGTCCCGGCCGCCTTGTCGTGCAGAGTCTGGTTCTGCTGGTCCCACAGGGGCCACAGGACGTTCAGCAGCCCACCGATGATGCTTATGTTCAGGACCAGCTGGACGATCGCTCTTATGGTCGCTTTGCCGGTGCCGATTGCGGTCCCGGTGGCAGCATCGACGACGCGGGTGCTCACGGCCATGTTGCCCACCGTCTGAGCGCGGGGCGCGCCGAGCAGGAAGATCTGGTAGATGACGAGGAAGACGTCGTCTATCGCGCCGAAGCCGTAGCCCGTGATCCCAAGGATGCCATCGAAGACGATGCCGACTGGGATGCCGATGATCAGGCCGTCGAGAACGGTGGCTCCCACCCTTCGCCACCAGCCGGCCAACGGCCCCCACGGTGAGGTCGGTCCGGAACCCGGGTACCAGCCCGGGCCCGGTCCCGACCCTGGATAGCCCCCACCCGGATATCCGGGCGGTGGATAACCCCCGCCGGGCGGCGGGTACGACCCCGGACCGGGCGGTGGATACTGCGGCGGATACGAGTTTCCCCCTCCCCACCCAGTTCCAGGGGGCGGTGGGGGCGGCGGGGGTGGCGGGGGTGGCTGATCGCCCCCCGGCGGACGGTTCCAGGGATCCTCGGGTGGGGTCGTGCTCATGGCCAGTAAGCCCTTCCGGCTGCCCATCCTGGGACGGCCCGCGCGAACCATAGCAAGCAGTGCCATCCAGGAGTCGGATCGAAGCCTCCCCGGTACCATGGCCGTTCATGCCCGAGTCGCTCGCCGCAGTCGAGAAGGTGGCTCTCGGCTGCACGCTCTGCCCCCTGGCCGGGGGCCGGACCACGGTGGTGTTCGGTGAGGGCGATCCCGCGGCGGGGCTCATGGTGGTGGGAGAGGGCCCAGGTCGCGACGAGGACCTGCAGGGCCGCCCCTTCGTGGGCCGCTCGGGGCAGCTCCTCGACAGGTTGCTGCTCGAAGAGGCCGGGCTGGAGAGGGGCCAGGTCTACATCGCCAACGTCGTCAAGTGCCGCCCCCCGAACAACCGCGACCCCCTCCCCGACGAGATCGCCGCCTGCCGGCCCTACCTGGATCAGCAGGTGCAGCTGATCCGACCGGTTGTCGTGCTGACCCTGGGCAACTTCGCGACCCGGGTCCTCCTCGATACCGCCGCGGGTATCACGAAGCTGCGGGGCCGGACCTACCCGTTCCCGGGCCACCCGGCGACGACCCTCGTTCCCACCTTCCACCCGGCTGCCGCGCTACGAGGCGGCGGTGAGGTCGTGGCCAAGATGCGAGCCGACTTCGTTCGGGCCCGGGCCACCCTCGATGTGGCGACCGGAGCGGACAAGTGAGCGACCTGGTGGAGCGATCCGGTGTGGCAGGCCGGCCCGGACCCGCCTCGGGGGCGGGCCGGTGAGCGACCTGGTGGAGCGATCCGGTGTGGTGAGCGACCTGGTGGAGCGATCCGGTGTAGTAGTGAGCGACCTCCGCCGTCGCTTCGCAGGACGAGCTCTTTGTGACGCGTTAACCGCACTATTTGCGGATAACGCGTCACAAAGCTCGCTGCGCGTCACAAAGAGAGTGGCAGGCGAGTGAGCGTCACCCTCGACTGCCCCGACTCGGCCGCTACCCGGGCCGTCGCCGCCCGGCTGGCTCCAGCTTTGAGGTCAGGGGACGTCGTTCTGCTCGAGGGCGACCTGGGCACCGGCAAGACGACCTTCACCCAGGCACTGGCCGCGGCTCTGGGTGTGGAACGGGCCGTGACCAGCCCCACCTTCACCCTGATGAACATCCACCCGACGAAGGCCGGTTTCGATCTGGTGCACGTGGATGCCTACCGGATGGAGCGCCTGTCCGAGGTGGTCGAGCTGGCCCTACCGGAGCTGCTCGACGACGGTGCCGTGGTCGTGGTCGAGTGGGGAGAGCGGGCCGCCCCCGCTCTGCCCGGAGACAGGATGGTCATCCGCTTCGAGTACGGCCCGGGCGAGGGAAGCCGCCGGCTCACCATCGAGGCTGTCGGGGCCCGGTGGGAGGCCCTGGAGGCCTCGGGATTCCTGGGGGTCCGGGCGTGAGCTATCGCCTCGCCATCGTGACCTCCACTCCGCAGGTCGGCGTCGCCCTCGGGGGGCCCGGCGGGGTGCTCGCCACCCTCCATCTGAGGCAGGGCCGCCGCCACGGGGAGACCCTCGTGCCGGCCATCGAGGCCATCACCCGGCTCGCCGGCCTCGGGCTTTCGGAGGTGGAGCAGGTCGTGGTCGACGCGGGCCCGGGCCTGTTCACCGGGCTTCGTGTCGGGGTGGCGACGGCCAAGGCGCTCGGGTCGGCCCTCGGGATACCGGTGGTGCCGTGCAGCTCGCTCGACATCCTCGCCCACCCCCACCGCGGGGCGGGCCGCACCGTTGCGGCGGTGGTCGACGCCCGCCGCGGCGAGGTCTTCTGGGCGTTGTACCAGCCGGCAGCTGATGGCATGGTCGCTGTCACCGAGGCGGCGGTAACGAGCCGTGAAGCGGTGCTTGGCGTGCTCACCGATCACCCCGGGGTGCTGGCCACCGGCGACGGGGCGCGCCGGTACCTTGCCAAGAGAGATGTGGTCGACGGAACCGTGGAGGTGGCGCCCGAAGAGTTCGATCACCCCTCCGCGGCCGTCCTGCTCGAGCTGGCCGCCAGCCGCCCGGCCCTGCCTGCGGAGAAGATCACCCCCACCTATCTGCGTGAAGCGGACGTGCGCATCGGATGGGAGCGGATGTAGTGGCCATCCAACACGCGGTCGACGTCCAGCTGGTGCCCATGCGGCGGCGCCATCTGCGGTCGGTGCTGCGGATCGAGGGTCTCGTGTACCCGAGGCCGTGGACGTTGTCTCTGTTCCTCACCGAGTTGAGCCTGCGAGGAAGCCG
>JAFAWZ010000049.1 GCA_019241495.1 Acidimicrobiales bacterium
GTTCGATCCCTCGCGCGGTAGTCTTCGGAGCTTCCTACTGGCCGTCGCCCACAGTCGGGCTGTGGACCTGTTGCGATCAGGCAGCGCCCGGAACGCCCGCGAGGAACGCAGCGCCATACAGGTTGCCGACAGCGGCTACGACATCGAGCACCAGGTGTGGGACCTGCACCTGGATGACAAAGTGCACAGCGCCGTCGCATCTCTGCCCGAGCGGGAGCGGCGGGCGATCCAGCTGGCGTACTTCGGCGGGCACACCTACAGGGAGGTGGCCGCCATGTTGGGCGAGGCTGAGGGCACGGTAAAGGGCCGTATCCGCTCCGGTCTGGCCCGGCTGCGCGACGCCTTCGAGCGAGAGGGGGTGCAGCTGTGAACCCCATCCAGAACGACGACTGCTCAGCGGTGGGCGACCTGCTCGGCGCCTACGCCCTCGACGCGGTCGATGCCGACGAGGCACCCTTCGTGGCCGCTCACCTGGCCGGCTGCCCTCGCTGCCGTCAGGAACACGACCGGCACCGAGAGACCGCCGGATTGCTGGCGGCGGCCGGTGGCCCTGCCCCAGAAGGCGTGTGGGGGCGGATCGCGGCAGTGATCGAGGGCGACGTCAGAGCAGAGGCGGCCCCGTCACTCCCTCAGCTCGCGGGGCGCGTCAGTCGAAGCGGACCGAAGCGTTGGCAGGTCGCGGCCCGGGCCGCGGTCGCGACGGTCGCCGCCGCGGCAGCAGTGATGGTCGGAGTGCAGACGTTACGGGTCGACCACCTCGATCACCAGGTGAGGCAGCTGAACGCCGCGGCCCGCCAGCCGGACGGCTCCCAAGGGCTGGCCGAGGCGCTGGTCGACCCCACCGCCAAGCACCTCGTCCTCGCCTCCACCGCGCTGGGAGCCGAGCCGCTGGGCCAGCTCGTCATCTTGCTGTCGGGGCGCGCCTACCTGGTCGGCTCCCGGCTTCCCGCCGCTCCAGTCGGCAAGATCTATCAGCTCTGGTCGATCATCGACGGCCAGGCGATCTCTGTTGGCCTGCTCGGCCCTCGTCCCTCCACCATCGCATTCACCATCGACCCGGGCGCTTCCGTCAGCGCCTACCTGGTCACCGTCGAGCCGGCCGGGGGAGTGGTGGCACCCACATCATCCCCAGTTGCTCGAGCCGCGCGGTGAAGACGGGCCTTGCCGAGCCGCATCTTTTTTCTTTTTTCGTCATCCGGCTGCGGCACCGGCTCCGTAGAGAGGTCGATTCACGTTCTGAGCGAGCCGGCCCGTCTCGGGCCCCTCATAGCAGCCAGGAGGCGCCATGAGACCTGCCCCATCCGACCCGCAACAGGCCGCTTCCGGTAGTTGGTTCGACGGATTGAGCAGGCGGGCCTTCTTGGGCCGGGGCGCCTTGACCGCGGCCGCGGTCGGTCTAGCGGGGAGCGTTCCCGGGCTGTCCGGCCTGGTGTTTGCGGGAGCCGCCGATGCACCTGAGCTGGACAACAGCGTGGCTCAGGGGAGCGCTGACTTGGGCGGGATGACGGGCCCGCTCGTCGCCCACGTGGACGATCTCGGTAGCGGCAAGATCACCTTGTTCAACGGGCAGAGCCAGGTCGTCGTACGCGATGCCGACCTGGCTCGCCGTCTCTTCTCATCCGCCCGGCGCTGACGCCGACCGTTCCAGACACAACCCCGCCAACCTCCTATATCAAATCGGAAAAGGAAGCCATGTCCTCTCACCGCGAAGCCCCAGAGATCTCCAAAGACCCCGTCGCCGACAGCACGGACCTGTACGCCTTTGTCAGTCCAGACGACCCGAGCACCGTGACGTTGATCGCCAACTACATCCCGCTCCAGGCACCGGATGGTGGCCCGAACTTCTACGAGTTCGGCGACGACATCCTCTATGAGATACACATCGACAACGACGGCGACGGCGACGCCGACATCAGCTACCAGTTCAGGTTCTCCACGGTCAACAACATCCCGTCGTCGTTTCTCTACAACGACGGCCCGATCACATCTCTGACCCCACCGTCGGCGACATCCAATTGGAATCGTCAACAGACCTATACGCTGACTCGCCTCAACCGGAGTTACCCCGACGGACGGGGATGGGGCAGCGACCCGGTCGTGTTGGGTTCGGGGCTGCTCTGCCCGCCCTGCAACATCGGGCCGCTTTCCACCCCGAATTATCCGACGTTGGCCGCCGCGGCCATCCATAGTCTCCAGGCCGGGTCGTTCTCGGCCAAGGTGTTCGCCGGACAGCGAGCCGAAGGCTTCTACGTCGATCTGGGCGCCGTATTCGACCTCGGCGATCTGCGACCTTTCGCCGGCGACCACGCCGGCGCCGCCATGGCCGGCCTCATGAACGGGATGCCCGGCGTCAACTCCACGGCGGCGGTCAACGTGCATACCATCGCCTTGCAGATCCCCATCAATCAGCTCACCCGCCAGACGGTCCGAGGGGTCACCGACCCCGCCGCGGTGATCGGCATATGGACCACCGCCAGCCGGCAGCGCGCCGCCATCAGCTTCGAAGACCACCACGTGGCCGTCGGCCCCTGGCACCAGGTGTCCCGGCTCGGGAACCCGCTGGTCAACGAGGTGATCATCGGCATCGGCGACAAGGACGCCTGGAACCGCTCGGCACCTTCCTCCGACGGCCAACGTTTCTTCGAATATTTCGCCCAGCCGTTGCTGGCCAAGCTCCTACCCGACCTGTACCCAGGCGTCTTCCCGAACCTGGCCGCCTACAACAACGTCTCGACCCATACCCGCCCCGACATCGAAGCCATCTTGCTGACCGGGCTCCCGCCGGGAGCGATCCCGGGCTTCACCAACTACAACGGGACGGGCGTCAAGGCGGATCAGCTCCGGCTCAACACCGCCATCCCCCCGGCCGCCACCCCCAGCAATCTGGGTCTGCTCGGCGGAGACCTGGCGGGCTACCCCAATGGACGACGAGTCTTCGACGACGTAGCCACCATCGAATTGCGCGCCATCGCCGGAGCAACCCTGCCTTTGGTGGAAACCACCTACACGGCTGACGGGGCGGCCGGAGCCGTCAGTTTCGGTCTCACCGGCGGCGGCGGCGATCGCACCGCTTTGGGGACCGAGCACTACCTGTCGAGCTTTCCCTACTTGGGCACCCCGTACGGTGGGTACTCCAACCCGTCGAAGACGCCGGTCTCGGTCGGTTCGTAGCCATGGAAGAGATCGTCCCGCTGTCGAGCGGTCATGGTCCGGTCGTACTGGACATCGGCGGTCACATCGGGGCGGCCGTCGTGTACGCCGAACCATCCACGGTGGGCGAGGAGATCGAGATCCGTCGCCGCGGCGACCGGTGGCAGGGGCGCCACACCGTCGTGCGGCTCCGACCGACATCCGCCGGGGAGACCGTCGCGGCGGTCTTCGAATCACTCGTGGCCGGCGCCTACGAGGTTCGGCTGCCGGCCAACGACCCGACAGGTAAGACATCCAGCTTCGTCGT
>JAFAWZ010000116.1 GCA_019241495.1 Acidimicrobiales bacterium
AGCGGAGCTGGTCGACCGTTCCAGGCGGGGCGAACTGGGCACCGCCGAGCCCCGCGATGAAATAGCCGCGCCGGATCCGGCCCGCCTCCTCCATGGTCCTGAGGACCGGATAGACCGCCGCGAACCCGCCCGGTACCGCCTCGGCTCTCACCGCATCCCGGGTGAGGATGCCGTGCCGCTCGAGGAGAGTGCCGGCGAGGGCGACTCCCGCCTCGGCCTCTTCACGGCTGTTCGCCGGGCTGTGACGGTCAGCGGACCCGCCCGCCAGTGGCTCGAGCTCACGAGCAACGAGTGACCACCGGCCTTGACCCCGAGGCGGGGCGGCGACCCGAACCGAGCCAGGGCGAGGCCGGAAGGCCCGGCCGAGCGGGGCCCGTCCGGCCGGCTGGCTGCGGCTACGCCCCGACCCGGGGCCGGCACGGTTTCGCCGGCCGGACGGGCCGAGCTCCTCGCGTACCGCGGCGAAACCATCGCAGGTGACTTCGCCGGCCCACACCAGATCCCACAGGGCCTCCAGGAGCTCGCCGTCGCTGACACCCGGCGCGCCCATCTCCCGGAAGAAGCAGGCCCCTCGGTTCCGAAGGACGCTTCGGACATGGGCATGTACCGCGCTCTGGAGAGCCTGCGACTCCGAGCCGTCGTACCCGAGGCGGCGCAGCAGAAGACCGGCGTGGGCCCGGCGGACAAGCACGACCCGGCCGTCACCCTGGCCAACCACCCCCGCTCCGACCCACATGACGTCGCCGGCCGTGAGCAGCTCATCGAGCAGTCCAGGGCTGTAATCACGAACCCGCGACGAGAGAATGTCCCGCTCCAAGGCGCGGGCCGGGAGGGGCATCCCTTCCAACTGACCGACGACCTCCAACAACCGGTCCGATCCTCCCCGCGCCGGTTCCGACCCCACCGCGGCGATGCCGTGCCAAGCCAGCAGGAAGCGCACCAAGGCGTCAGGTGGGGCAGGCTCGACCTCTTTGCGCAACGCGGCGAGCGACCGCTGGCGCAGCATGCGCAGCACTTCTATGTCGCACCATTCCTCCCGGTCCCCACCCGGCCGGAAGCCTCCCCTGACCAGCCGGCCGGCCGCGGCGAGCTGGGCGAGGACAACGGCGACGGCATCGGGACCGACCCCGAAACGCTCGGCCGGCTGCTCGACGAGAAAGGGTCCGTGGGTTCGGGCCCAACGGCGCACCAACTGCAACAAGCCGTCGGGTGCGGGCTCCAGCCACACGGCAGGCAATCCTGGCGGCGGGGTGGCCCCCAGCCCGTCCCGGTAACGGGCCACATCCTCGACAGAGACCAGGCGGTCCTCGCCGGCCACTCGCATCACGACCGCCCGGCGGGCTCCAACGAGTGTCTCCCATGCTTCCCCGGCCAACTCCGGAGGATCGCCGCGCGCCGCGAGCTCAGCGAGGGAAAGATCGCCGACCCGGCGCAACAGATCGGCGGCCTGTTCCGCGGTGGCAACCCGCCGGTCCGGGGACAGACCCTGCAGCTCGACTTCCAGATCGCCCAGCACCCCGGCGTCGAGGAGGTCCCGCAGCTCGTCGGTGCCGAGCAGATCGGCCAGCATGCGGCGATCAAGGGTCAGGGCCTGGGCCCGTCTCTCGGCCAGCGGGGCGTCCCCCTCGTACATGAATTGAGCGACGTAGGCGAACACGAGCCCGCTCGCGAACGGCGAGGGGTCGGCGAGCTCGACCTCACCGACGCGGATCCGGCCCCTTTGGACATCGGCGAGCAACCTGGTGAGGCCGGGCAGATCGAAGACGTCCTGCAGGCACTCCCGGTAGGTCTCCAAGACGACCGGGAAAGAGCCGTGCCGGCGTGCCACCTCGAGCAGGTCGGCGGCCCGCTGGCGCAGCTGCCACAAGGGAGTCCGAGACCCCGGCCGGCGCCGGGGCAGCAACAATGAGCGGGCTGCGTTCTCCCTGAACCGGGCTGCGAACAGGGCGGCTCCGCCGAGGGCCCGGACGACCAGTTCCTCGATGCTCCCCGGATCGATGAGCACCACGTCGAGGGCTGCGGCGTCGTCCGCCTCGGGGAGCCGGACGATGATCCCGTCGTCGCTCCAAAGGACCTGACTGGCCACCCCCCGCTCCTCGCGCAGGCGGGCTTCGATGGCGAGCGCCCACGGTGCGTGGACCCGGGCGCCGAAAGGGGACAGCACAGCCAGCCGCCAGTCGCCCAGCTCGTCGCGGAAACGTTCGACGACGATCTGCCGGTCGGTCGGGAGCAGGCCACCGGTCGCTTCCTCCTCTTCGGCCACGTAGGCTCTCAGGTTCCGCACGGCACGCCGGTCCAGGCCGCAGCGTTCGGCCAGCTCCGCGTCGGATCGGTCGGCCAGCGCACGGACGAAACGGCCTACGGCCTCACCCAGCTCGAAGGGTCGGCCCACCGTGTCGCCGTGCCAGAACGGCATGCGGCCCGGGAGGCCGGGCGCGGGCACCACGACGACACGGTCACGCGAGATCTCCTCGATCCGCCAGGTAGTGGCGCCGAGGAGGAACGTCTCGCCGACCCGCGACTCATAGACCATCTCCTCGTCGAGCTCGCCGACCCGGGCGCCCTCCGGGGTGAAGACTCCGAACAGGCCCCGATCCGGGATGGTTCCTCCCGATACGACGGCCAGCATCTGGGCTCCGGGCCGAGCCTCCAGCGTGCCGAGGTCTCGGTCCCAAACCAACCGGGGTCGCAGCCCGGCATACTCGTCGCTCGGGTAGCGCCCCGCGAGCATGTCGAGCACCCCTGCGAGCGCCTGATCGGAGAGCTCGCTATAGGGATAGGCCCGGCGCACCATGGCGGCGACGACCGCGATCGGCACCGGCTCGCCGGCTGCGGCAACCGTTGCGACGAGGTGCTGGGCGAGCACGTCCAGCGCGTTCCTCGGCACCTTGGTCTCCTCCACCTGACCGGCCTGCATGCGCTCTGCGACAGCCGCCGCGACCAGGAGGTCGTGGCGGAACTTCGGAAAAATGCACCCTTTCGACGGCTCCCCCACCCGGTGACCGGCCCGCCCGATGCGCTGCAGGCCGGAGGCGACCGACACCGGCGCCTCGACTTGGATCACCAGGTCCACCGCTCCCATGTCGATGCCCAGCTCGAGGCTCGAGGTGGCGACCAGGGCCGGAAGCGTTCCCGCTTTCAAGGCCTCCTCCATCTCGACCCGCTGCTCCCGGGCCAGCGAACCGTGATGGGCCCGGACCAGGTCCGGTGGGGCACCGGCGCCCAGGTAGGCTGACCCGCCGGCCGAGAACATGAGCGTCTCGGCCGCCAGCTCGTTCAACCGGGCCGCCAGGCGCTCGGCCAATCGCCTCGAGTTGACGAAGATCAGAGTCGAGCGATGCTGCCTGATCAGCTCGAGGAGCTCGGGATAGATGGCCGGCCAGATCGACCCGTCGGCCTTCTCCTCGGGGTCGAGGCGCCCCGGGCGGCCCGGCCCGGCCATGTCCTCGAGGGGTACCACCACGCTGAGGTCCATCGGTCTGCGCACCCCCGCATCCACCACGGTGACCCGCCGCGGCATCTGGCCTCCGGCCGGGTCGGGGACCTGGCCCCCGAGGAAGCGGGCCAGCTCGTCGAGGGGACGCTGCGTCGCGGAGAGCCCGATGCGCTGCGGCGGTGCTGCGGTCAGCTCCTCCAGCCGTTCGAGTGACAGGGCCAGGTGGCTGCCCCGTTTGGTTGCCGCCACCGCGTGGATCTCGTCGACGATGACGTGCTCGACGCCCCCCAGCATGGCGGCCGCGCTCGAGGTGAGCAGCAGGTACAGCGACTCAGGCGTGGTGATCAAGATGTCGGGCGGGCGCCGGGCCATCCGGCGCCGATCACCCGCCGGTGTGTCGCCCGTGCGGACGGCGATCTCCAGCTTCGGCAGCGGAATGCCCAACCGGTCTGCCTCGCGGGTGATACCGGCGAGCGGGACCCGGAGGTTGCGGGCCACGTCGTAGGTCAGCGCTTTCAGCGGGCTCACGTACAACACCCGGCACCCGTCGCTCGGCGGGCCCGTCAACAGGCGATCCAGGGCCCACAAAAAGGCGGCCAGCGTCTTACCCGAGCCGGTGGGAGCCAGGATGAGGGTGTGGTCGCCCCGGCCGATGGCATCCCATCCCTGTTTCTGCGCCTCGGTCGGGGCCGCGAAAGCACCGTCGAACCAGGCGCGTGTCGGTACCGAGAAATCCACACCGGAAAGGGTACGAGTGGCCAGTGACAACTGCGTTGGCCCACAGAGGGAGGTAGCTTCAGGGCCCATGGACGTCGTGCGCTGGCATCAGGAGCCGCAGCTGCGCCGGCCTCTCTTGGTGGTCGCCTTCGAAGGCTGGAACGACGCCGGGGATGCCTCCTCCCTGGCCCTCGGAGCGCTCGCCGAGGCCTGGCGGGCGGAGCGGTTCGCCACCATCGACTCCGAGGAGTTCTACGACTTCACCGTGACCCGACCCCAGGTCCGCCTGGGAGAGCGGCAAGAGCGGTACATCGAGTGGCCCGACATCGAGTTGCTCGGAGCTCGGGTCCCCGGCTCCCGCCACGACCTGGTCCTGCTCCGGGGGGTCGAGCCGCAACTGCGATGGCGGACCTTCTCCGCCGCGGTGGTCACGGTGGCCCAGAAGGTGGAGGCCGAGCTGGCCGTCATCCTCGGCGCCCTGCTCGCCGACGTGCCCCACACCCGTCCCGTCCGGGTCTCGGGTACCACCGATGACCAGGAGCTGGCCGATCGGCTCGGCCTGACCGCGGCGTCGTATGAAGGACCGACCGGCATCGTCGGAGTTCTCCACGACACGTTGCGCCGCCACGGGATCCCAACCGCGTCGTTCTGGGCTGCCGTGCCGCACTATGTCCACCAGCTGCCGTCTCCCAAGGCCGCGCTCGCCCTGGTCGAGAGGTCTGCCGCGCTCCTCGGTGCACCGGTCGACTCACCCGAGCTGCGAGCCGCGGCCCGTGACTACGAGAGGCAGGTGAGCGAGCGCATCGCCGACGACGAGGACGCCGCGGCGTACGTGGCACAGCTCGAAGACGCCGAGGACACCGAGTGGGACGGTGACGGGTCCGGCGACGGGCTGCGCCTCGGCAGCATCGACGAGCTGGCTGCAGAAGTAGAGCGCTTCTTGCGAGACCACCCCCGAGACGGCTGACGGCGCAGGTGGCGTCGAAGCGGGTCTCGGCCGCCGTCTGGAGGGCCCGGCCCGAGCTCATCGTCGCCCTCGACGACCGCTTCGGCGAGCCGGTGGACGCCTATGTCAACGGCTCGCAGGTCTGGTTGCGCGACGACGGCCCAGGTGGCCTCATCCTCGAATGGCGTCTGCACCCGGTTGCCCGATACCGATGCCCGGCCGGAGTCGGCACCTACGAGGTCTTCTCTGCCACCGCGCTGGCCCTCGGGACTGGACAGCCGCCTCCCGCCCCGCTGGGGCAGCTCTGGGATGGCCTCGAGGTGTTTGCCGCCTACGGCGATGACATAGAGCCGCAGCCCCTCGTAGTCGCTGCCGTCGCGGCCCTCGGTCTCGAACCGGATGCCCGGGGACTCGTGGACCATCAGACCGTCGCCGACGAATGGGAACGGACGGGCCGAGCCGTGTCCATCGTCGACGCCCTGTTGTCGCAGCTCGCACCGGGCAGTTAGGGGACGCTGCGCCTATCAGGCTCCAGGCTGTAGTGCAGGTCGACCTGCCGGAGCACCCAGGAGAAACGGGCCAAACCATCGACTGCGTCGACCGGAACGTAGTCGTCGGCGCCTCTGGCCAGATCGTGGGCCCGCTTGGTCAGGCAGTGCACGAACCCGTCCCAGCCCGCCGGGGTGAGCGCGCAGAGCGCAGGAAAGCTGCGGCGGCTGACCTTCACGATCCGCACGAGGAGATCCGGCGGCGGCGACCCTCGCTTCAACGGGGGCAGGGTCCCGAGCACCGGCACATCCTCTGCTTCGAACCGGCCCGGGTTCCGCTCCACGACCATGTGGGCGACATAAGCCCGCCCGACGATGGGGACGCCGACCTCAGGGGTCAAAGAGGGTATCGGCCTCGCCAACCGGTCGAGGTACCGGAGGGCGAGTGGCGCGGTGAGCGCGCTCAGCGAGGTGACCGAACCGAGGGTGGATTCGACGTCCCGGTCGAGGCGCTTGGCGGTCTCACCGTCGACTCCCAAGCCGTCGAGATAACGGGCGAGAGCGGCCGCCCCGAACCGCTCGGGCGCGGACTTGACCACCACAGACTGGCGGCGAGGAGAAGCCCCCCAGGCCACCGATCAGCTCCGCCAGATGGACGAGCGGGGCGAGTCGAACACCACATCAATCGGCTTACCCTGTATCGCTTGGAAGGCCAAGTCCCTCCAATGCCCCCCGCCGGCCAACGGCTCGGGGAGAGAGTCCTGCCGGAACCAGCCCACCCCCCGGGTCTCGAGGGGATGCCCCCGCAGCTCGCCGCCCACCGCCCGGCAGTGGAACACGAGGGAGTAGAAAGGCAGACCGCGAGCGCCGAGGCGCAGGCCGTCGAACACGGCCACCAACCGCAGAGGCTCAGCGACTATCCCCGCCTCTTCCTGCACCTCCTTGACCACCACCTCGGCAGGCGAGTAGCCGATGTCGGCCCATCCGGTCGGGTACAGCCATACCCCCGAGTCGCCGCGCTGGATGAGCAACAGCTCCTCGGTGTCGTTGCCGACGATGGCGCCCACCGCCACCTTGGGCGTCACATAACCCGCCACCCCGTTGCCCACGCTGTCGATCCACCCCGAGATGAGCGTGTTCTCGTCGTAAGCATCTTCGTCGTGCCCGGCCGAGACTCGAATATCGGCGGCGATTTTCAGGATCTCCTCAAAACGCTCCTGCTCGTACAGGTTCTTGGTGAAGGCCAGCCCGGTCCGGGCGATTCCGGCCAGCGCCTCGCTCCATCGCACGAGATCGATGTCGGTAACTTGCCGGCCAGCCATCGTCATGACACTAGGTCAGATCCGGTCCGCCAGCGCCCGCGCCGCGGTCTGCAGCGGGTCCCACACGGGAGAGAAGGGCGGGGCATAACCCAGGTCCAGGCCGAGCAGGTCGTCCACCGTCAGCCTGGCGGCCAGGCAGGCCGCTACGACATCGACGCGCTTGGCCGAGCCACGACCGCCGGTCGTCTGGGCGCCGAGCAGGCGTCCTGTCTGGCGTTCCGCGACCAGCTTCACGATGGTCGCCCTGGCTTCGGGCATGTACCCCGCCGCGGTCGTCGACTCGATGGTCTCGGCAACCGCCGCGAAGCCAGCTCGACCCGCCTCAGTCTCGGTGAGCCCGCTGCGCCCTATCTCGAGATCGCACACCCGGGTGACCGCTGTGCCGAGCACCCCCGGGAAGGTGGTGTAGCCACCCCCGATGTTGATCCCCGCGACCCGCCCCTGCTTGTTCGCCACCGTTCCGAGGGCCTGGTAGCTGGGCTGGCCGGAGACCAGATTGAAGGTCTGGCAGCAGTCCCCGGCCGCCCAGACGCCAGGAACAGAGCTACGTTGCTGGCGATCCACGACGAGCCCGCCTTTGAGCCCCGTCTCCAGCCCCGCGTCGGCGCCGAGGCGGCTGTCGGGCCGGACCCCTGTCCCCAGGATCACCAGGTCCGCCGGGACATCGCCAGCGGACGTCTGCACAGCCGTCTCTGTTACCGAAGTAGCCTCCGCGCTCACCATCACCTGGATGCCCATGCCCCGCAGGGCCTTGCCGATACGGGCGCCGACTTCAGGGTCGAGGCTCGGCATGACCTCGGCCCCAGCTTCGACCACGGTCACCTCGACGCGGCGCGATTTGAAGGCCTCGGCGACCTCCAGGCCCACATATCCGCTGCCCACCACCACGACCCGCCGGGGTCGGCGGCGATAGGCGTCGTCCAAGAGCCGGGCCGCGTCGTCGAGGGTCTGCACCCCGTGCACGTGGGGCAGCTCGAACCCGGGCCGGTCGGGTCGGACCGGGCGGGCTCCGGTAGCGATATGGAGGAGATCGAAGCCCAGGTGGAAGGTTCGGCCGTGGACGAGGTTGTGCACCTCGGCCCGCCTGGTGTCCAGATCCAGGCCGACGACCTCGTGTTGGATGCGAACGTCGATACGGGCGGCGCGGAACTCGGCCGGGGTGCGCACCACCAGGTCATCTGTGGCCGTCACGGACCCGGCGATGAGGTAGGGGATCCCGCACGCCGAGTAGCTCGTGAAGCGACCCCGCTCGACCGCCACGATCTCCAGATCGGGCGAGAGACGGCGGGCCCGGGTAGCCGCGGACATCCCGGCCGCGTCGCCACCGACGACCAGTAGTCGCTGTGCCATCGCCCAGACTGTAAAGGGCGCGCTCACCTGCCAACACGGATTAGGCCAACATGGATTCGTGGGTATTCGCGAAGACTGCCGCCACTATCTGCACAGGAGCACGGCCGCGGGCGAAGCGCTCCAGCGGTGCCGGCTCTCGGTCAACAGTGAGGGCCCCTTCGGATGCCCCGAGGGGTGCCTCTTCTTCGAGCCCCGGACGGTATCGGGGGCGGGCTGGGTCCAAGCGCCCACCGAGCCTATGAGCAACACCGCCGACGGGCTGAGCTCGCTACCGCCACAGAAGCGGAAGAGGCCCCGGAAGAAGCGCTGACTCCGCTCCCAGGAAAATCTCAGGAAAGCCATACCACTGTCCCAGGGTCTGCGTCCATGCTGCGCCCTATGACCTCCTCGGTACCCTCAGGCTCGACCACCATGGACAAATCGACCAACGAGCCGAGAGTCCTCGTCGTCGACGATGAGGAGCACATCACCGAGCTCCTCGCCATGGGCCTCGGCTACCACGGCTTCGACGTAGAACGGGTCGCATCAGGGCGCGCCAGTCTCGCCGCGGTCGAGCGCCGCCGGCCGGACCTGATAGTCCTCGACGTGATGCTGCCCGACCTGGACGGCTTCGAGGTCGCCCGGCGCATCCGTTCCGCCGAGGGAGCCGGCGCTCACGTCCCGATCATCTTCCTCACCGCTCGAGACACGACGTCGGACAAGGTCGAGGGTCTGAGGCTGGGCAGCGACGACTACGTCACCAAGCCGTTCAGCATCGAGGAGCTGATCGAACGAGTCAAGGCCGTGTTGCGGCGCGCTGGCGCGGCCGGGCCCGGAGAACGGCGCCTGGCCTTCGCCGATCTGGTGCTCGACGAAGACACCCGCGACGTGTGGCGTAACGGCCGGATAGTCGACCTGACCCCCACCGAATACCGGCTCTTGCACTACCTGCTGGTCAATGCCCGCCGGGTGCTCACGCGCGACCAGATCCTGGAACACGTATGGGAGTACACCTTTGCCGGCAACGCCAGCGTGCTCGAGACCTACATCAGCTACTTGCGGCACAAGATCGACGACGGCGAGGCCCCGCTGATCCACACGGTGCGCGGCGTCGGCTACGTCCTGCGGCAGCCGAGGGGCTGAGGAGCCACTGATTGACCCTGCGGCTCCGGCTGGTTCTCGCCCTGGTCGCCCTGGTGACCCTGGCTCAGGGGGCGTTCTTCCTGGCCACATACCTCTTCTACCAAGGCTCCGAGTACCAACGCCTCGAGGCGCAGCTTCGTTCGGCCGCGCCGGTCATGGACCAGCTGCTCGACGATCTGGCCCAGAGCCAGAGCGTCGAGGGGGTCTCTCCCTTCGGCCACGGCCCGCCGGGCGGCCGTGGGCCCGACCCGGCCGCCGCGCTCCCCGCCGGCGTGTTCGGTGAGCAGCTGGCGGCAACCGGAACACCTATAGATCACTGGTCGGCGGCGAACGAGGTCTCCCCCAAGCTTCCGTCCCCGCTCCCTGCGGTTACGGCCCAAGGCCGGTACTTCACCACGGGGGCCACGTCGGGGTCGACGAAGTTCCGGGCTCTCGCCATTCCGGCTCAGAACGGGGGGGTTACTGTCGTGGCCCTTCCCACGACCGAGGTCACGAGCGCCCTCAATCGGCTCGTGCTCATCGAATCGGCCGCCATCGCCGGACTTTTGGTCGTGCTCTCGGCCGGGGCGTGGCTGGTGCTGCGCCAGGGCCTGCACCCCCTCGAGCGGATGGCCCGGACCGCGGGGCAGATCTCGGCGGGGGATCTCTCGCAGCGGGTGAGCCCCTCGGGAGGACCGACGGAGGTCGGCCAGCTCGGCTTGGCTCTGAACACCATGCTGGGACGCATCGAGTCGGCCTTCTCCGAACGTGAGGCGACCGAGCAGAAGCTGCGCCAGTTCCTGGCGGACGCGTCTCACGAGCTGCGGACTCCGCTGACGTCGATCAGAGGATTCGCCGAGTTGTTCCGGGTAAGCGGGGAGAGCGCCCAGGTCGACCTGGCCACGATCCTGCGGAGGATCGAAGAAGAATCGGCTCGGATGAAGGTCCTGGTAGACGACTTGCTCATGCTGGCCCGGCTGGACGAACACCGCCAGGTCGAAAGCAAGCCGGTGGATCTGGCCGTGCTGTTGGCCGATGCCTGCACCGACGCGGTGGCCACCGACCCCTCCCGCCCCGTGACGCTGGATGCGCCGATCCCGGTGGTCGTCCGCGGCGACGCGGCCCACCTCCGCCAGGCGATCGGCAATCTGCTCACCAACGCCCTGCGCCACACCCCGTCGGGAACGGCCATCGAGGCCGGTTGCCGACTGAACGCCCAGACCGCCGAGATAAGTGTCCGTGACCACGGGCCCGGCCTCGACCCGGACTCCGTAGAGCGCGTCTTCGACCGGTTCTGGCAAGGGGACAAGGCGAGAGTCGGGACCGGCAGCGGGCTCGGGCTGTCGATCGTGTCGGCTGTAGCGTCGGAGCACGGGGGCGCGGCCCGGGCCGAGAACGCCTCAGGTGGTGGGGCCGTCTTCTACATCACGCTTCCGTCCGGCCGCTAGCCGTCATGCCTGCCGGCGGCGGCGCTTGTGCTCGAAGGCTTTGGCCGCGCCCCAGCTGATCGCTATCTCGGACAGGGCCGGATCGACGTCGGCGAACGACGCGGGACTCAAGTCGTACGCGTCGTCGGGAAAGGCCTGCTCGGCGAAGCGGTCCCGTGCCACGGGAGGCACCCCGGCCTGGGCCAGGACGCGGGTCGGGAAGCGCACCGCGCTTCGCAACAGGGCGAGGGGGGTGGTGCGTTGTTCGTCGATGTCAGCCATGAGCAGCTCCCGGATCTCGGGGGCAAGTTGGCGGCGAGCGTCGGCCGCGGCGTTCTCGGCGGCCAGGGCCACCTCCGGAGGGATGGTGCCCGTCCATGCGGTGATCACCCGCTCCACACTTCTCACTACCCAAGCGGGGACAAGCGCGTCGAGCGCGTCGGCCAGGGCTTCGGCGGAGGCGTCGATCGAATCCGGCCCGCTCACCTCAGAAGCCGTCGCAAAACTCGCGGGAGGGAGAAGGCGGCGGCTCGTCTTTGACCAACTCTCTCCTCGCTCGCACCCTGAGGATAGGACGAGCCACCGCCTTCTCCCATCTGGAAATAGTTTTGCGACAGCTTCTCAGCTCAGCTCTCGAGGGGATGCTCCAAGCGATCGACGTGCACGCCGACTTCCTCCATCCACGCGATCGCCTTGCCCACCCGGTCGGGAGAGCCGTCCAACTCGCAGACGATCCATCCCACGTCGTCGTTGACATCGGCTCGGCGGATGTTGGGCAGGACGTCGAAGCGCCGCACCAGCTCGCCGATGACGGGACGGCGGACCAGCTCACTCGGAAAGGTGAGCCTCACCTTGGCCGGAGTCACGACACGATCCCTTCGTTCAGGTTGCCGGAGCGGAATCCCTCCAGGTCGAGGGTCACGTAGCGGTACCCGGCGTTTCGCACCGCTGCTACGACAGCCGCCCGTGACCGGAGCGCCCGATCGAGATCTTCCAACGGAAGCTCGATCCGGGCCAGGTCACCGTAGTGGCGCACCCGAAGCTGGCCGAACCCGATGGCCCGCAGCGACTCTTCAGCGGCTGCGACCGATCTCAGGACACCCAGCGTCACCGTTGTCCCGTACGGCAACCTCGATGCCAAGCAGGCCGCGGCCGGCTTGTCCCAAGCCCGCAGGCCCAGGTGCCGGGCCGCTTCTCTCACAGCAGACTTGGTGAAGCCGGCCTCGACCAAGGGGAAGACGGCCCCTCGCTCCCGGGCCGCCTCCTGGCCGGGGCGATGATCGGTGAGGTCATCCACGTTGACACCCAGGGCTACCACGGCCGAGGCGTCGGCGGCGATCGGAGCCAGCGCGTCCATCAGCTCGCTCTTGCAGTGATAGCAACGATCCGGACCGTTCGCCACGTAGGCGGTCCGGGCCAGCTCGTCGGTCCTCACCTCCATCCAGCGCAGGCCCCATTCGGTGGCCAGTCGACGGCAATCGTCCAGCTCGGCGGGCGCCAGTGACGGCGAGACCGCGGTGACAGCCAGGGATCGCTCCGGGCCCAACTCGTCATGGCAGACCCAAGCAAGAAGGCTCGAGTCCACCCCGCCACTGAACGCCACGACCACCCGCTCGGCCCGCCGCAGCACACCGCGCAGCCGGCTCAATGCGTCTGGCTCGACGACGCCGGTGTCTTCGGTCATCACCATTCGAGCCCCACTTCGGTCGCGACCTCGTCCACCGAGCCGATGACACCGGCATAGAAGGGACCGAACTCGGCGAACAGGGCGGATGCCTCGTCGAAGCGCATGCTGTAGACCGTGTCCTTCAGGTCGTCGGGGTGGACCCCGAAGAGGGTCACCCCCCACTCGTGGTCGTCCAACCCGGTAGATCCGGTGACGAGCTGGACCACCCGCCCGGCGAACCGCCGGCCCGACTTCCCGTGGTCCATCATCAACCGCTTGCGCTCGTCGAAGCCGAGCGAGTACCAGTTGTCCTTGTCGCCTCGGCGCTTGCTCATGGGATAGAAGCAGATCGCCCGTTTCCCAGCCGGTGGCAGCTTGGGGTACAGGCGGGCCCGAAGATGGTCCTCCGGCATGCCTCGGGTGTACTCGGAAAGCTCGGTCAGAGACACGTAGGACGACACGATCTCCAAACCAGCGCGCTGAAGGCCGGTCTGGAAACGCCGCAGCCTGAGCCAGTCCGGACCGACGGCCAGGAAGCCAAGATCCGCCTTGTGGCCCATGACCGAGAAGGTGACCACCTGGTGATCTCCATCGGAGGCCGCTTTCACCGCCGCCCCGATGGCTTGGCGGTCGGCTCCGCTCGGGCGGATGCGACAGAACAAGTGCAGCACACCCCACCCTTCGGCCGGAGTCAGGGCGTCTATGGACACGGGATCAGCTTAGGGTCGGCGAGCCCGGGCACGAAAAGAGCCCGGGCCACGGCCCGGGCTCTTTCCACGATTCAGGCGAAGCGCGGATCTAGAAGTCGTCCATGCCGCCGCCCGGCATGGCGGGGGCGGCTTCCTTCTCCGGCTTGTCGACGATGACGGCCTCTGTGGTGAGGAAGAGCGCTGCGATCGATGCGGCATTCTGCAGAGCCGAGCGGGTCACCTTGGCGGCATCGATGACGCCCGCCTTGAAGAGGTCCTCGTACTCGCCGGTAGCAGCATTCAGGCCCTCGGCCGCGTTGGCCAGGTTCTTTACCTTCTCGACGACCACACCACCCTCCAGGCCGGCGTTGACGGCGATCTGCTTGATCGGCTCCTCGACCGCCCGGGCCACGATGCGGCTGCCGGTGGCCTCGTCGCCTTCGAGCTTCTCGGCCCGGTCCAGGATAGCCGTCTGTGAACGCAGCAGCGCCACCCCACCACCAGGGACGACACCTTCCTCGACCGCAGCCTTCGTCGTCGATACCGCGTCTTCGATGCGGTGCTTCTTCTCTTTGAGCTCGACCTCGGTGGCAGCTCCCACCTTGATCACCGCGACACCGCCGGAGAGCTTGGCCAAGCGCTCCTGCAGCTTCTCCCGGTCATAGTCCGAATCGGTGTTCTCGATCTCGTTCTTGATCTGCTGGATCCGGCCCTTGATGTCCTGCTCGCTGCCGGCGCCCTCGACGACAGTCGTCTCGTCCTTGGTGACCACGACCTTGCGGGCCCGGCCCAGCAGGTCGAGCGTGACGTTCTCCAGCTTCAAGCCGACCTCTTCGGTCACCACTTGGCCGCCGGTGAGGATGGCGATGTCCTGCAGCATGGCCTTACGGCGCTCACCGAAACCGGGAGCCTTGATGGCCACGCTCTTGAAGGTGCCCCGGATCTTGTTGACCACCAGGGTGGCGAGCGCCTCGCCCTCCACGTCCTCGGCAATGATCACCAGGGGCCGACCGGACTGCATGACCTTCTCCAGGAGGGGCAGAAGGTCCCGCACTGCGGAGATCTTCGAGCCGACGAGGAGGATGTAGGGATCCTCGAGCGCCGCCTCCATACGCTCCGGATCGGTCGCGAAGTACGGGGCGATGTAGCCCTTGTCGAAGCGCATGCCCTCGACCAGCTCGAGGTCCATGCCGAAGGTCTGCGACTCCTCGACGGTGATGACCCCGTCCTTGCCCACCTTGTCGATGGCCTCGGAGATGAGATCGCCGATCTCGGTGTCAGCAGCCGAGATGGAGGCGACCTGGGCGATCTGCTCCTTGGTCTCGGTCTCCTTGGAGAGCGCCTTCAGCGAGCTGACCGCAGCCTCGACCGCAGCCTCGATGCCCCGCTTGAGGGACATCGGGTTGGCACCAGCCGCAACGTTGCGAAGACCCTCCCGGACGAGGGCCCAGGCCAGCACGGTCGCCGTTGTGGTCCCGTCGCCGGCGACGTCGTCGGTCTTCTTCGCGACTTCCTTGACCAGCTCGGCCCCGATCTTCTCGTAGGGGTCCTCGAGCTCGATCTCCTTGGCGATGGACACGCCGTCGTTGGTGATCGTGGGCGCGCCCCACTTCTTCTCCAGCACGA
>JAFAWZ010000034.1 GCA_019241495.1 Acidimicrobiales bacterium
TCGGCCTGTGTGTTCGTGGTGGCCGCCACGGAAGGGTGGAAGGCCCAGTCCGAGGAGCACCTTCGCATCCTCGACCTGCTGGCCGTCCCCAGGGGGATGGTAGCTCTGACCAAGAAGGAGCTCGCCGGTCCCGACGCCACCGCGACCGCGGGGCGTGACATAGCGGCCCGCCTCCGTGGCACCTTCCTGGCTGGCGCCGAGGTGGTACCCGTGGACGTTCCGGCCGGTCGGGGACTGCCGGAGATCCAGGCCGCCCTCGACCGGTTGTTGGCCTCGGCCCCCCCGGTCGAGGACAAGGGGCGCCCCCGACTGTGGATCGACCGGTCGTTCGCCATCCGCGGGGCCGGTTGCGTGGTCACCGGCACCCTGCTCGGGGGAAGCCTGGCCGTTGGCCAGGCGGTCAAGGTCGAGCCGGGGGGGAGAAGCGCGCGGGTGAAGGCGTTGCAGCTGAACCACCAGAGCGTGAGCGAGGCCGAGCCGGGCCACCGCGTCGCGGTCAACCTCTCCGGCCTCTCGCATCACGGGCTCGAGCGGGGCCAGGCCCTCGTCGAACCAGGCCGCTGGCACGTGACCGACTGCTTCGACGCATCGCTGTCGGTCCTGGCGTCGCTCCCCGACCCGTTGACCAGCCGCGGCGCCTTCGCAGTGTCGGTGGGTGCGGCGGAGCATCCGGTGCGCGTCCGGTTGTTGGGCGGGGCGAATGAGATCGAGCCGGGAGACAGCGGCTTCGTACGCGTCCGTCTCATCGGCGCCGCCGGGCCGGGGGGTCTCCCGCTGCTTCCCGGCGACCGGTACGTGCTGCGGGAGTGGGGCCGCTCCGCGCTCGTCGGAGGAGGGGAGGTGCTCGACGTGGCCCCGGTCCTGCCCCGGCGCAAAGCGGCGCCCACCCGGTCAGTGGAGCGGGTCATCGACGAGCGGGGCTGGCTGCGAGCTGACGAGCTGGAGCGCCTGACCGGGGAGAAGCGGGCGCCCACGGTGGGACCCTGGGTCATGGCCGAGGCAGTCACAGAGAAGATACGCACCGAGCTGACCGGGCTGGCCCACGAGGCGGGCCCAGTCGGGGCCGACCTGGCTCGGCTGAGCCCGGTGCAGCGAGACGTGCTCGACGCCGGCGTGGTCGGGGTGATCGTCCGCAACGGGCGGCTGCTCGATGCCGGCGTTGACCCCGACGGGTTGGGGTCCGACGAGCGGCGCGTCCTCGCCCAGCTGGAGTCGGGGGGGTTCCAGCCCCCCGATCTACCTTTGTCCGATCGGGCGGTGCTGCGATCGCTGGAGCGGCGCGGCCTGGCCTTCGAGTCCGACGGCATCTGGTTCTCGGCCGCGACGGTCGGCCGGGCGGTCGAGCTGCTCCGCCCGATGCTGAGCGGGCCCGGGGTGTCGGTGTCGGAGGCCCGCCAGGTACTGGATACGACCCGGAAGTACGCCCTGCCGTTGTTGAAGTACCTGGACACCCACGGGATCACCCGCCGGCACGACGATCGCCGCACGGCGGGGCCCCGTCTCGCCTCTCACGGATAGGTGCCACATATGACTGCTCCCGAGATAGAGCTGAAGCTGACGGAATGGACCGAGTGCGGGGGGTGCGCGGCCAAGTGGGGCGGCGTGCCGTTGTCGGGATTCCTCTCGGGGATCTCGGGCGGGGGAGACGAACGGCTCATGCTCGGCCTGGCCCCCTTCGACGACGCTGCTGTATACCGGCTCGCCCCGGACCTGGCTCTCGTGTCGACCACCGACTTCTTCCCGCCCTTGGTGGACGATCCCGACGACTACGGGACCATCGCGGCGGCCAACGCCTGCAGTGACGTGTTGGCCATGGGGGGGCGGGTCGTGATGGCTCTCAACATCGCGGCCTTCCCCGAGGAGCTGCCCGCGGCGGCCATCCAGGTCGTGTTGGCCGCGGCGGCCCGCACCGTCGCCGAGGCAGGTGGCTCGGTGGCCGGGGGGCACACCATCCGGTCCAAGGAGCCGGTGTTCGGCTTGGCCGTCCAGGGCCTGGTCCACCCCGATCGGGTGTGGCGCAAGTCCGGGGCCCGGCCAGGAGACCGCCTGCTGTTGTCCAAGCCGCTCGGAACCGGGCTGGTCCTGGCAGGGGGGTCCGAAGCTGACAGGGCAGCCGCCATCGCCGGCATGCGCGGCCTGAACCTGGCGTCGGCCGCTTCGCTGTCCGAGATATGGCCGAGTGCGGTCACGGATGTGACCGGCTACGGCCTGGCCGGCCACAGCTGGGAGATGGCCGAGCGCAGCGGGGCGACCATCGTGCTGCGAACGTCGGACCTGCCCGCCTACCCCGGCGCGCGGACCGCGGCGGCGGCCGGCGTGCGCACCGGGGGTCACGACCGCAACCGGGCCTATGTCGGCGCCCACCTGCGGGGCGATCCGGCCGACGAGGCTCTGGTTTGCGACCCGCAGACCTCCGGCGGGCTCTTGGCCGCCGTGTCGGGGGCATCGGCGGAGCGCCTGCTGGCCAGCGGGGCCGGATGGCACGAGATCGGTTTCGTCCGAGAGGGCGAGCCGGCCGTCGAGCTGGTCTGAGAAGTTGTCGCAAAACTCGCGGGAGGGAGAAGGCGTACTGGACCTACCCATCCGTTCAAAAATCTTCCGTTAACGTTAAAGTCGGGTAGTCTGGTCGGGGCTGGGGTCGCCAGCTGGGACGGAAAGGGAACGCATTGGCATCGGCGGTAGAGACGTCACCGGGGGCGAGCCCCCACCACGGCCCCAATCCCGATCGCTACAAGTGGATCGCCCTGTCCAACACCACTCTGGGCGTCTTGATGGTGACGATCAACCAATCGATCCTCCTCATCGCCTTGCCCGACATCTTCCGGGGCATCAAGCTCAATCCGCTGACCCCTTCCAACACGTCGTACTTCCTCTGGACGTTCATGGGGTTCCTGCTGGTCACCTCGGTGCTGGTGGTGAGCCTGGGCCGGGTGGGCGACATGTACGGCCGGGTCCGGATGTACAACCTCGGATTTGCCGTGTTCACCGTCTTCTCGATCCTCTTGTCGGTGACGTGGCTGACCGGTACCGCCGGCGCGCTGTGGATCATCCTGATGAGGGTTTTCCAGGGCGTGGGCGGCGCGTTCCTCTTTGCCAACTCCTCCGCCATCCTCACCGACGCCTTCCCGGAGAACGAGCGGGGCAAGGCCATGGGCATCAACGGGCTCGCCGCGGTCAGCGGATCGTTCATCGGCCTCATCCTCGGCGGCCTGTTGGGTCCGATCGAATGGCACCTGGTGTTCCTGGTCTCGGTCCCCTTCGGCCTGTTCGGGACCGTCTGGGCCTACTTGAAGCTGCGCGACAGCGGCGTGCGCATCCCGGCCCGGATCGACTGGCTCGGGAACGCCACCTTCGCAGTGGGCCTGATCTCGGTGCTGACCGGCATCGTCTACTCGCTCATGCCCTACGGGCACCACACCACGGGCTGGACCAACCCGTGGGTCCTCGCGGCCATCGTTGGAGGCGTGGCGGTGCTGGTGTTGTTCGTCTGGATCGAGCGGCGCGTGGCGGAGCCAATGTTCCAGTTGGAGCTGTTCCGGATCAAAGCCTTCAGCGCAGGCGCGATCTCAGGCCTCCTGGGTGCGATCGGCCGGGGCGGTCTGCAGTTCATGTTGATCATCTGGCTGCAGGGAATCTGGCTTCCCCAGCACGGCTACAGCTTTGACCAGACGCCACTGTGGGCCGGCATCTACATGATCCCGCTGACCGCCGGCTTCATACTCGTCGGTCCGGTTGCCGGGATCCTGTCCGACCACTACGGTGCCCGACTCCTCAGCACCCTGGGCCTGGGCCTGTCCGCCATCAGCTTCTTGCTGCTCAACCTGCTACCGATGAACTTCGACTATGTCCCCTTCGCCTTTCTCACCTTCCTCTTCTCGCTCGGGATGGGCCTGTTCTTCACCCCCAACCAGGCCGCGCTCATGAACAGCCTGCCGCCGAACCAGCGCGGCGCCGGTGCCGGGATGCTCGCCACCTTCCAGAACTCGGCCCAGGTCCTGTCGATGGGGCTGTTCTTCACGATCGTGACGCTCGGCCTGGCAGCCTCGCTCCCGAGCCACCTGTACAGCGGTTTGACGGCGGCCGGAGTCGACCCGGTTTCGGCTCACCGGGTGGCGGGCGAGCCGCCCATCGGCAGCCTGTTCTCCGCCTTCTTGGGCTTCAACCCGGTTCAGCAACTGCTCGGCCCGTCCGGCCTCGCTCATTTGAGCTCGTCCCAAGCTTCGTATGTCACCGGACGCTCGTTCTTTCCCCGCCTCATCGAACAACCCTTCGCCAACGGCCTTCATCTGGCCTTCTACTTCGCCGCGGCAGCCACCTTCATCGGCATGGTCGCCTCGGCACTACGCGGCTCGCGCTACGTGCACTCCTCCGGCACGCTGACCGACGAGCTGGCGCTCGGAGCCCGGGAGTCGGCGGTGGCGGTCGGCTTGGAAGAGGAACCGGATGCAGTGGATGCCGGTCCGGGCGATGGCGGCGTGGGCTCGCGGGCGGCACGGGGCCTCCGGTGAGCCGGGGAGGCCGGAGCATCGCTCCCGCGCCTGACCCTCCGAGCCCCGCGCCGGAGCGTCACGACGCGGCCGGACACGAGCCTCTCCTCAGCATCGGGGCGGCCGCCGCCCAGGCCGGCGTCACGGAGCGAGCCCTGCGTTACTACCAAGAGCTCGGGCTCCTCGCGCCGTCTGCTCACACCAAGGGCGGCATGCGCCGCTACTCGCAAAAGGACCTCGAGCGGGTAGCCCGCATCCGGGAGCTGCAGGCCCTGCTCGGTTTGAACCTCGATGAGATCGCGGTGATCCTGCGCAACGACGATCGCACCGCCGAGATCCGGCTGGCCTACTTCGACGATCGCACCGGCGACGTGGAACGCAAGCGGCTGCTGCGGGAATCGTTGACCCTCGCCACCGAGATGCGCGCGACCGTAGAGACCAAGCGCCAGGCGCTCGATTCCTTCCTGCACGACCTCGACGCTCGAATCGATCGGCTGCGCCACCTACTCGACGAGGAGTAATCGCACCCGGCCGGAGCGCCACCCAGTATGTAGTAGGGCACGGCCCGTGTAATGGGTACAGCCTGTGTAGTGGGGTCCCATCGGGTGTGCCCGCCGCAGGCCGTGGGCTGATGCCCGTACTGATCGGGACCTCGGGCTGGCACTACCAGCACTGGAAGGGCGGCATCTACCCGGCGTCGCTGCCGTCTCGCGAATGGCTTCGCTACTACGCCGAGCGGTTCGAGACCGTCGAGTTGAACAACGCGTTCTACCGCCTGCCCTCAGCGGAGATGTTCTCCCAGTGGGCGTCGGCCACACCGGCCGGGTTCGTGGTGGCGGTCAAGGCCAGCCGGTATCTCACCCACATCAAGAGGCTGAAGGACCCCGCGGAGCCGGTTGGCCGGCTGATGGAGCGGGCCGGTGCGCTGGGCGACCGGCTGGGCCCCGTGCTGCTCCAGCTGCCGCCCAACCTTCGGGCCGACCACGAGGCTCTCGACAAGGTCCTGCAGAGGTTCCCGTCCGGCGTGCGGGTGGCGGTGGAGGCCCGCCATTCGTCCTGGTGCAGTGCGGAGGTCCGGTCTGTGCTCGAGCACCGGGGCGCGGCGTGGTGCATGGCTGACGGCGGACCGATCGACATCCCGCGGTGGCGGACCGCCGAGTGGGGATACGTGCGGTTCCACAGCGGCGGGGGCCGCCCGCCGTCGTGCTACACGCGCTCTCCTCTCGACACCTGGGCTCGCCGTCTAGCCGAGCTGTACGGCAGCTCCTCCGACCTGTACTGCTATTTCAACAACGACGCTCACGGCTGCGCGCCCCGCGACGCCCGATGGTTTGCGGCGGCGGTCCAACGGGCCGGTCTGGCGCCGACCCGGGTACCTGGTCGACGGGAAACCCCGGTGCCGGCCCGTCCTTCGTGAAGCCCTGGGCGCGACACCACTTCCGGCCAGCTACGCCCCCTGCCTCGAGGCGTGCTGCCCAATCCCGGGCCGGCGCGACTAGCGTCGTCGGGCGCACCGGATCAGGGTATCTAGAGGCTGAACACTGAAAGCCCTGGTAACACGCCGCCTCAGGGCCAGGAGACCGAGTTTCAGATGCACTTCCTACCCCGGGATCGTCGAAAACTGCTGAAAGGGCTGGTGATCGGCCCGGCGGCCATCATTGGGATCGTGGCGCTGTTCGCGGTTACGTCGTTGATCGGGGCGCTGCGGACACCTGGCAACCAGAGCTTCCAGGCCAAGTGGGCCGACTGGCTGCGCTCCCACCATGCGGCCGCCATGGCCAACGCGTTGGAGCAGTACTACTACACCCACAATGCCCCGCCCAAGGGGGGTCAACCGAAGGCGTTGAACCCGGTCCCGACCGACCCCACCACCACCACACCCAACAAACCCACCCGCGTCACCGTCGTACACCACCTTCCCCCACCCAGCGACGTCGCGCTCGTCGTATCGCCTGCCCTGCCGAACGAGGGGAAGTGGACCCCGACCAGCGCTGTGGTGGACGGGATCCCGGCCATGTACGAGGCCCAGTTCCGGGCCGATCAGGTGTACACCGGCCAGATCACCTCGGCGGTCTGGGTCGACCCGACCCTGCTCAAGGTGTCGCTGGTCCCCGGAGCTCAGGAGCCGGGGGGGACATGGACCGAGACGCCGTACGTCAATCCGACCCAGCTCCCTTACGCGCAGGCTGCCTTCAACGGCGGCTTCCGCATGCAAGACGCCCACGGCGGCTTCTACCTGGACGGTAAGGAGCAGGTCCCGCTGCAAAACGGGGCGGCCTCCATGGTCATCTACTCCGACGGGGGAGTGGACATCGGGGTCTGGGGCCAGGAGGTCTCGCTCACCCCGAATGTCGTCGCCGTGCTACAGAACCTGGTTCCTCTGGTGGACAACGGCGAGATGGCCTCCAACGCCACTTACAACGACACCCACATCTGGGGCAACACCCTCGGGGCCAACACGGTTGTGGCTCGTTCCGGCATCGGGGTCACGGCGAGCGGTGCCCTGCTCTACGTGGCCGGCCCCGCTCTCACCGCCCGCAGCCTGGGCGAATCCCTGCAGCGCGCTGGCGCGGTGCGGGCCATGTCCCTCGACATAAACCCGGAATGGGTCACCTTCAACTTCTTCCAGCACGATCCTGCCGCCGACCCGTCCCAGGTCACGCCGTCGAAGCTGTACCCCCAAATGGAGCGGCCTGCCGACCGGTACCTCGGTCCCACCCGTGAGTCGAGGGACTTCTTCCTGATCTCTTCGCCTTCCCCCTCGTCCTAGACGACACCGTTCCTAGACGACACCGTTCCTAGGCGACACCGTTCCTAGGCGACACTGTGATCCGGGGGCGGCCCGCCAGCCGCCAGACTTGAGTGGCCCATGAAGATCACCGTATCTGTCGCTTGCGCCATCGCCGCGGCTGCCTTGTTCGCCGTCGCGTCGGCCATCCAGGCCAAGGCGCTGCGGGAGCTCAGGAAGACCGACGATCCCGAGGTGCACAGGCGGTCAGAGTTGGCCCGGGCCCTGTCGTCGGGCATGTGGCTTACGGGCGCGGTCGTATCGGGCGGCGCGTTCGCCCTGCATGTCGTGGCCCTCCACGAGGGAAACCTCACGCTTGTCCAGCCGCTGCTCGTAACGGCGGTGTTGTTCGCCCTGCCTGCCAGCCGGGCCGCCGGGGGTCCTCGCATCACCACCGGCGAGGTGTTCTGGGCCGTCGTCCTGGTGCTCAGCCTGGCCGGCTTCTTCGTGGCGGCCGACCCCTTGAACCGCTCGGGCACCCAATTCGACCGCGGCCCGTTCGCGCTGGCTGCCGGGCTGGCGGTGGCCGCCATCGCCTTGTGCGTCGGCCTGGCTCGGCGCCGGGCCGGCGGTGAAGCGGCCGCCCTGCTCGGTGCCGGCGCAGGCATCGCGTTCGCCGGGGTGGCCGCCTTGGTCAAGGCGAGCAGCGGGCAGCTCACCCACGGTGTGGCCCAGCTCGTCACCAGCTGGGAGCCGTACACGGCCCTCGCCGTCGGGCTGGCCGGCGTGGTGCTCAGCCAATTCGCCTTCCGGGCCGGGCCGCTGTCGGCCAGCGTGCCCGCCATGAACTCGATCAACCCGCTCGTCAGCGTTCTCCTCGGCGTGATCGTGTTCGACGACAAGGTGCGCAGCGGCGTCGCCGCCTCCACCGCCCAGAGCGCCGCACTTCTCGTCGTGACGGTCGCCACCGTGTGGCTGAGCCGGGCCCACCGCCTAGAAGCCCAGCGATCCAGCCGGCTGGGGAGCGAGGTCTGGGAGGCCTGATGAGGTGAGGGCCGTAGTCAGATGTACTCAAGTTCATTTCCGGTCACAAGACCCACATATATGTAGGCCTTGTGACCACAAATCAACATGCGCCGAGGCTGTTGAGCGCCCAACGGTGATCCGGGCCCGGTGCGCCCAAGGTCGCTGGGGTGGCACTGGGGATCCCGTTGGTCGACCGGACCGGGAGTAACCTCGATATGCACATGGCGCGCCGCATCGAACCGCAGGTCGAGAAGGTCACGGCGCCGATGCCCCCCACCCAACCTTCCGAACTGGCAGGTGAACCGACCAGCAAACCGACCGGCGAGCTGAAGCCGTCTCGGGCTGTCGTCGCCGGGCTGTTGCGCACCGCCCGGCCCAAGCAGTGGTCGAAGAACCTCCTCGTCTTCGCCGCGCCCGGCGCGGCCGGTGTGCTGACCCACGGGACCCCGCTGCTCCACACCTTGGCCGCGTTCGCCCTCTTCTGCGCGGTTGCGTCCGGCACCTATTTCCTGAACGACGCCATGGACGCCGGCGCCGACCGGCTCCACCCCGTGAAGCGCAACCGGCCGGTGGCGCAGGGGACCATCCCGGTGGTGGCGGCCGGGGCGACCGGCGGCGTGCTCATGGCGGCGGGAATCGGCCTCGGGTTCACCATCACCGACCAGCTCGGGATCGTGCTGGCGATCTACGTCGGCCTGCAGGTTGCCTACAGCACCTACCTGAAGCACCTGCCGGTGTACGACCTGGCCTGCGTGGCCGGCGGCTTCCTGCTGCGGGCCATCGCCGGTGGGGTGGCCGTCCCGGTGCCGATATCGGAGTGGTTCCTGACCGTGACCACGTTCGGGAGCCTGCTCATGGTGACCGGCAAGCGGTTGGCCGAGCACGCCGAGCTGGGCGAGGAGCGGGGCAGCCACCGGGCCACGCTCGACGCCTACACCACCACCTACCTCCGCATCGTGGTGGCCATCTCAGCCACTGGGGCCCTCGTCGGCTACAGCCTGTGGGCCTTCGGCCTGCGCTCCGCGGCCGTCCACCACCACGACGGGATCTATTTCGAGCTGTCGATCCTCCCCGTGCTTCTGGGCCTGCTCCACTACGCCTTCTTGATCGATCACGGCAAGGGCGCCCGCCCCGAGGAGCTCGTGCTCCGTGATCGCCACCTCCAGGTCATGGGTGTCTTGTGGGCCCTCCTGTTCGCCCTGGGCATCTATGGATAGAGACAGGGATAGAGCCAGCGAGGGTCGACGCCTGCTCAGCGGGTGGGGCCGCACCGCTCCGACCGCGGCGGCTGTGCGATGCCCCGAGAGCCGAACCGAGCTGGAGCAGGCGCTGGCCGCAGCTGGTCCACGCGGGGTAATCGGGCGGGGCCTGGGGCGCAGCTATGGGGACGCGGCCCAGAACGGGGGAGGGGACGTGGCGGTCAGCTCCCGGCTCGATCGCATCCTGTCGGTGAACCTGGAGGCCGGGTTGGTGACGGTGGAGGCCGGGGTCAGCCTCGATCAGCTGATGAGGGCCGTGGCGCCGCTCGGCTACTGGCCTCCGGTCAGCCCGGGCACCCGGCACGTCACGGTGGGTGGGGCGATCGCATCCGATGTGCATGGCAAGGGGCATCACCGCGACGGGACCTTCGGTACCCACGTGCCGTCCATAGATCTGGTGGCCCCCGGCCCCGGCCCCTTGACGATCACCCCTGAGGGCTCCCCCGACGAGTTCTGGGCCACGACCGGCGGGATGGGCCTCACCGGGCTGATCCACCGGGCCACCTTGGAGCTCTTGCCCATCGAGACGTCCTCGGTTCGCGTCGACAGCGAGCGGACCCCTGACCTCGACGCCACGTTGCGGGTGATGTCCGAACGGGACCGCGACTACCGCTACAGCGTGGCCTGGATCGATTGCCTGGCCCGCGGCTCCGCCCTCGGCCGGTCCATCGTCGAGTTCGGGGAGCACGCCCGTCTCGACGAGCTTCCCGCCGGGCGGCGCAGCCGGGCCCGCGCCCTCCGGTTCGCTCCGCGCGACTCTCTGCCCGCCCCTCCCTGGGTGCCGTCGGGGTTGCTCAACCGGGCCACCGTCGCGGCGTTCAACGAGCTGTGGTATCGGAAGGCTCCTGCCCGCCGGGAGGGCCACATCGTCGCGGCGGCTCAGTTCTTCCACCCGCTCGACGCGGTGGATGGATGGAACCGAATCTATGGCCGGCGCGGGTTCCTGCAGTACCAGTTCGTTCTCCCCGACGGGGAGGAGGCGACGCTGCGCAAGATCATCGAAGAGCTGGTCAACCATCGCTGCGCCTCGTTCCTGGCCGTGCTGAAGCGCTTCGGGCCGGCCAATCCTGGCCCGTTGTCCTTCCCCCGCCCCGGTTGGACCCTGGCTCTCGACCTGCCGGTGTCGTTCTCGGGTGTGGCCCGCCTCCTCGACGAGACCGACGAGCTGGTGGCGACGGCGGGGGGCCGGGTCTACCTGGCGAAGGATTCCCGACTGCGCCCCGAGTTGCTGGAAGTCATGTACCCCGAGCTGCCCCGTTGGAGGAAGGTGAGAGAGAGACTCGACCCCGACCGGCGCCTTCAGAGCGACCTGCTGCGCCGCCTGCCCGCCCTGGCCGACCCCACTCAGGCCCCGGCCCGCCCCGCCCGGGCCGGGAGGCAACCGTGAGAGACGCGCTGGGCGCGGTCGGTTCGGTGCTCGTCCTCGGCGGATCGTCCGAGATCGGCGCCGCCATCGCCGGGGAGCTGGCCCGCCCCCGCTCCGCCGTCGTGATCCTGGCCGGGCGCGATGACTCGCGCATGGGCGCGGCGGCCGAGACGGTCCGCGCCGTGGGCGCGGGTCGGGTCGAGACCATGGCTTTCGATGCCGACGATCCGGGCTCCCACGAGCAGGTCATGGCCGACGCCGCGGGCCGGGCGGGCCAGGACATCGACGTGGTCGTGATCGCCTTCGGGCTGCTCGGCGACCAATGCGCCGACGAGGCCGGCGGACCGGGAGCGGTCCGGCTGGCCACGACCAATTACGTCGGTGCCGTCTCCGCTGGCCTGGCCGCTGCTCGCCTGCTGAAGAAGCAGGGGCACGGGGCCATCGTGGCGCTGTCGTCGGTCGCGGGCGAGCGGGTCAGGCGGGCCAACTTCATCTACGGCTCCTCGAAGGCCGGGATGGACGGGTTCTTCCAGGGTCTCGGCGATTCAATGGCAGGGACCGGCGTGCACGTCATGGTCGTGCGGCCCGGATTCGTCCGCACCAAGATGACCGAGGGCCTGCCCGACGCGCCCATGGCCACGACCCCCGACGCAGTGGCGCGCGCCACGGTCAAAGGTCTACAGAACGGGCGCCAGATGGTGTGGGTGCCGGCCCAGCTTCGTCTGGTGTTCGCCGTCTTCCGGCACCTTCCCCGCCCCATCTGGCGTCGCGTCCCGGCCTGAGAAGCTGTCGCGAACCCGCGGGAGGGCGAGGCGGCGGCTCGTCGTCGAGAGACTCGCCTCTCCGCTCGCATCCATGGTCCGGGACGAGCCGCCGCCTTGTCCCACCTCGAACTAGTTTGCGACAGCTTCTGACCGGCCGCCCCCCGCCTCCGCCGCGCATCGCTCCAGTGTTCGTGGGGGGTTCGTGGCTGGGGCAAACTTGGGGACTGCGGTTCGACGATCGAGCCGCCGTCAGACGTGGAGGTTTGGATGCCGAACCGCAAGCCAGGTGCCAAGGGGACCACCAAGGTCACCTTCAGCCTGCCTCGTGAGGTGAAGGCCCACGAAGTCTCGCTCTGCGGCGACTTCAACGACTGGTCTCCCGCGGCCCACCCGCTCAAGAAGTACAAGGACGGTCATTTCGCCGTGTCGGTCAACCTGCCGAGCGGCGTGTACCGCTACCGTTTCCTCATCGACGGTCTGAGATGGGAGAACGACTGGCAGGCCGAGGAGTACGCGGCCAACGACTACGGCTCCGAAGACTCGGTCATCCGGGTCTGATACTCCCTCATCAGTACTCCCTCATCAGGCGCAGGCCGCGCCCCTGCGGGCCCCTGACCAGGGCGGCCAGATCCGCCGCCCGGTGGAAGGTCATCTCCTCCCTCACGTCGCTGAAGCGGGCGGAGAAGTAGTCGAGCAGGTAGTTCTGCCGGATCCGCCAGGGCTTGCGCTCTCCCTGCTTCGGCATGAAGGCGGCGGCCCGCTGCACATACCCGGAGCTCAGATCGAGCAGGGGCCGGGTGCCTCCCCCCGGCGGACGGTTCGGGACGGCCATGGCGTAACCATGGCGGTCCATGTGAGCGAGCAACCGGCACACGTAGCTCGCGGTCAGATCAGACTTCAACGTCCACGATGCGTTGGTGTAGCCGACCGACACGGCGAAGTTCGGCAAGCCGCTCAGCAGGCAGCCCCGGTACAGCCAGGTATCGGAGAGCCGCACCGGGTTCCCGTCGACCGCCAGGTCGATCCCGCCCGCCGGCAGGAGCTGCAACCCGGTGGCCGTGACGACGATGTCCGCCTCGAGCTCGCGACCCGACTCGAGCCGGATGCCCGTCTCGGTGAATGTCTCTATCCGGCCCGTCTCTACCGACGCCCGGCCGCTCCGGATGGCCTTGAACAGGTCCCCGTCGGGTGCGATGCACATCCGCTGGTCCCACGGGTCGTAACCCGGAGTGAAGTCGGGATCGACCGGATACCCCTCAGGCAGCTGCGCCGCGGTCGTCTTGTGCAGGAAGCGGCGGGCCGAGTCGGGGAAGCGCCGACAGTATTGGTAGAAGGCCTGAGTCACCACGATGCTCTTGAACCGGTTGGCCCGGTGAGCCGCTCGCGCCGGCAGGTAGCGGTCGAGCAGCCGGGCGACCGGGTCGACCCCGGGGAGCGAGACCACATAGCTCGGAGAGCGTTGGAGCATGGTGACGTGCCCGGCCCGCTCTGCCATGGCCGGCACGAGGGTCACCGCCGTCGCCCCGCTGCCGATGATCACGATCGTCTTACCCGTGTAGTCGAGGTCGTCGGGCCACCTCTGAGGATGGATCACCGGCCCCCTGAACCGCTCCCGGCCCGGCAGCTCGGGTTCGTGACCGCGCTCATAATCGAAGTAGCCGGCGCAGACGAACAAGAAGCCGCACCGGTACGACTGGCCCGTCTCCGTCTCGACCGCCCATTCGGACGCCGCGGTGCTCCACGACGCCCGGACGACCTTCTGACCGTGGCGAACCTGCCGGTCGATGCCGTACTCGGCCGCCGTCTCGTGGATGTAGCGCCGGATGGACGCCCCATCGGCTACGGACTGCGTTTGGCGCCAGGGTCGGAACGGGTAGCCGAGGGTGAACATGTCGGAGTCGGAGCGAATGCCGGGGAAGCGGAACAGGTCCCAGGTCCCGCCTATCGCGGGGCGGGCTTCCACGATGGCGTAGCTCTTGGTCGGGAGCGAGCTCTGCAGCCGGTAGGCCGCCCCCACCCCGGACAACCCGGCGCCGACGACCAGCACGTCGAAGTGCTCCACGGTGCTACGCTATCAACGTAGTGTTTATTTAGTCAACGGCACGTCGATACACATCCGGTCAAAAGGAGAGCCACAGATGGCGGTCGACTACCTCGCCAAGACGGCCGTCGTTACTGGGGCTGGCTCGGGGATCGGGCGTGCCCTCTCAATCGAGCTGGCCCGCCGCGGCGCCAACGTGGCGGCTTCCGACATCGATCAGGCCGGGTTGGAAGAGACCATCCGTCTTTGTGGTCCGGTTGCGGGCCAGGTCGAACCCTACGTCGTCGACATGTCCGATAGGGCGGCGGTGTGGGCTCATGCCGACGAAGTGGCTGGCACTTTTTCCGCCGTCCACTTGGTGGTCAACAACGCGGGCGTAGCGGTCGTCGGCACCATCGAGGAGACCGCCTTCGAGGACATCGACTGGTTGCTCGGCGTCAACCTCTATGGCGTCATTCACGGCACCAAGGCCTTCCTGCCCCATCTCATCGCGTCGGGAGATGGCCACTTGGTGAACATCTCCAGTGTCTTCGGCCTCGTCGCGCCGGCGTTCAGCGGCGTCTATGCCACGTCCAAGTTCGCCGTGGCGGGCTTCACGGAGGCGCTCCGCCAGGAGATGATCATCGGGGGCCATCCGGTATCGGTCCACGCCGTGCACCCGGGGGGGATCAAGACCGACATCGTCCGCCATGCCCGTCTGGGGCCGAGCACCCGGGATTCGGGTCGCGATCCCGCTCGGGAATTCGTCCGCCTGGCCCGCACCAGCGCAAAGAAGGCGGCCCGTCGGATTCTGGCCGGGGTAGATGCCGGCCGGCCCCGCATCCTGGTCGGACCGGACGCTTACCTGATCGCCGCCCTACCCCGTCTCTTCGGTGCCCGCTATAGCGGTCTCCTCACCTGGGCCGGCCGGCAGATCGGGCGCCGGTGACGAGCGGCGATTCGGTTCCCCGCAGGGGCCGGCGCCGCCGGCGACCGAGCGGCGACGATCGGGAGCGGGCCATCTTGGCTACCGCGGAGCGGCTGCTGGCCGAGCGTGCCGTGCACGACATCTCCATAGACGACCTGGCCAAGGGGGCCGGCATCTCCCGGCCCACGTTCTACTTCTACTTCCCCTCCAAAGAGGCAGTAATCCTGACACTTTTGGACCGAGTCGCCGAAGAGGTCAGGCGCCGGCCGGCCCGGGCAGGGGAGCGGGTGAGCGAGGACCTGGCCGAGATCCATACGACGTTCCGGGTCCACGCCCCGGTCATGTTCGCCGTCGCCCAGATCGTGGGGGAGAGCGAGGAAGCCGGCAAGCTGTGGGGCGAGATCCTCGAGGAGTTCGTCGCCGGCGTCACCGCGGCCATCGAATCCGAGCTCGAGCGAGGGGCGGCGTTGGAGGGCATCGCCCCCCGGTCCCTGGCCATCGCGCTGGTGTGGATGCTCGAGCGGGTCCTGCACACCAGCCTCGCCGGCCAGCAACCAGCCCTGGGGCTCGATGACGCCCTCGACATAGTGCTCGGAGTGTGGAGCCGGGCCATCTACGGGAACGACACGTTCGGCGGCTAATTTTCCCACCATGGTCGAGAGGATGCGATACGACGAGTTCTCGATGTTCCACGAGAATGCCGAGGAGTACGGGATTCTCTTCAAAGCACCCGCGGTGCGGCGTGACCGAATAGATCTGGGCGGCGGGCGGAGTCTCAGCGCGCTGATCTGGGGATCCACCGACCCGGAGCTCGTCTTCCTCCACGGCGGATCCCAGAACGCCCACACGTGGGACACCGTTTTGCTCGCCCTCGACCGGCCGGCGGTTGCCGTCGACCTTCCCGGCCACGGCCATTCCGACGGTGGGCGATCCGGTTACCTGAGCCCGACCGACAACGCCGACGACGTCGCCATCGCCATCGAAGCCTTCGCCCCCGACGCGGCGGCCGTGATCGGGATGTCGCTCGGGGGCCTGACCTCCTTGGCTCTGGCCGGCCGCCATCCCGAGTTGGTCCGCCGCCTGGTGCTGGTGGACATCACCCCGGGGGTCACGGCCGAGAAGTCCAAGGCGATCACCGCCTTTGTCAACGGACCGGACAGCTTTCCTGATTTCGATGCCATCTTGGCCCGGACCATCGAGCACAACCCAACCCGGACCGTGTCGTCACTCCGGCGGGGCATTCTTCACAACGCCGAGCAGCGTGACGACGGCACGTGGGTGTGGCGTTACGCCCGCCACCGTGTGGCGCGACCGCCCGGTGAGGAAGCGCCCCCACGTGACTACGGTTCATTGTGGGAGGTCGTCTCGGGTCTGAAGGTCCCGCTCATGCTCGTGCGTGGCATGCGGCCCCAGTCGGTTGTCGACGACGCCGACGAGGCCGAGCTGATCAGACGCCAGCCGG
>JAFAWZ010000145.1 GCA_019241495.1 Acidimicrobiales bacterium
GCCGAGCTGGTCATCCTGACCCCGCTGCTCATCCTCTTCCTGCTCCTAGTCGTCGCCCTCGGACGACTGTCGGGGGCTCGACTTGACGTCAACGGGGCCGCCGCCCAAGCCGCCCGCGCCGCGTCGATCGCCCGTAACCCCGCCGCCGCCACCACCGACGCCTCCCAAACCGCCGCCGCCGCCCTGGCTTCGCAACATTTGACCTGCGCCCACCTGTCGGTCGCGGTGGACACCACCCAGTTCACCCCCGGCGGCGACGTCGCTGTCACCGTCTCCTGCTCGGTCGATCTATCCACCCTGACCGGGCTTCACCTGCCGGCCCGCGAAACCCTCACCCATCGCTTCGTCGAACCCATCGACCCCTACCGGAGCACCACCCCATGACCCGGCAACCACCGTCCAAGCGCGGCCGGGGCGAAGAGGGGATGGTCACCGCGTTCGTCGTGATCTTCACCTTCGCCCTTCTTCTACTGGCCGGCTGGTCATCGACGGCGGCCTCGCCCTGGCCGCCCGGGTCCAAGCCGTCGACGAAGCCCAAGCCGCGGCCCGGGCCGGCGCCCAGCAGATCAACCTGCCCCTGTTCCGCACCACCGGCCAAGTCGTCCTCCAACCCGACCAGGCCGTCCAAGCCGCCCAGAAGTACCTGGCCGCCACCGGACATGCCGGCACCGTCACCGTAAACGGCGACCAAGTCCAAGTGGCCGTCGACATCAGCCAGCCCATGCAGATCCTCGGCCTCGCCGGCATCGGCCACCTCAACGTCACCGGACATGGAAGCGCCCTCGCCGAACAGGGCATCAACACCCCCGAACAGGCGGCGCCATGACCCGAGCCCGCACACTGGCCAAAGGCGCCGCCGCCCTCGCAGTCATCGCCGTCCTGGCCGGAGGCATTCCTTGGGCGCTCACCCGGTTCGTCGGCTGGCCCCTCCCACACCGCCTACCAACCTGGACACAGTTCAGCTCGGCTGTCTCTCAGCACGGCATACCGGACGACACACTGATCAAAGCCCTGGCCTCCGTTGTCTGGATCGCCTGGGCCGTCCTCGCCGCCTCCCTGGCCGTCGAACTCCACGCCGTCGTGCGAGGCGGGACCGCCCGTCGGCTACCGATCGCCGGGCCACTCCAAGCGGCGGTCGGCAACCTCCTAGCCGCCGTCGTCATCGCCGCGCTGTCCATCTCGGTCCGCACCAACCCGGCGCCGCAACGGCCGCTCGCGGCGGCCATCCCCGCCCTGCGACCCCCGGTACCGGCCGTCGCCCTCGCCGTTGCGGATAGTTCACCGATGGGCTTCGCGGCCACAGTCCAGTCAGCTGCAACGAGCGATCCGGACGCCACCAGCCGGACGTACGTGGTGCAGCGCAACGACACTCTGTGGGGAATAGCCGAGCGACAGCTCGGCGACCCGCTGCGCTGGCGAGACATCTACAACCTCAACCACGGCCGACCCCAACCCGGCGGGACCACCCTCACCGACCCGCACTGGATCAACCAAGGCTGGGCCCTTATCCTGCCTGCCCCCCGGACCTCGACGCCCAACCCAACACCTCTACCCGCGACGCCGCCGGCCGCCGCAACGTCCGTACTAGCGCCAGCGGAACGAGCTCCTGTACCTGCCACCGTCTCCCCCTCGACCGCCGCGCCGACTAGTTCTCCCCGTACCGCCCCAGACAATCCCTTCGACCCGGCGACCACCCCGGCTCATAGCCCGTCAGCCGGGCCGGACAGCCCATCGGAGCCGGCCCTGCACCGCCATTCGACCGACAGCGTGACGCTCCCATCCGGATCGGTCGTGGCCGCCTCCTTCGCCACCGGTGTCCTCTCCGCCATCACGGTCGGCCGGCTACGCCGCCGCCACGGCTACCAACCCCAACCACCCCAACCCGGCCGCTCGCTCGCCACCCCACCACTCGGACCCACACTTCGGCGCCTCTCCGCCGCGCTGGGCGGCCCCGACGGCGAACCCGACGACCCAACCGGGGATCCGAGCCCGCCCAGCGACGAAGGCCGCCGGGTCGACCCGGACCTGGTAGAGATCGGCGAACTTGACGGCACCAGTATCACGGCCGGGCTCACCAGCCTGTCCGGCACCGCTCTATGCGGGAAGGCTGCCGACCAGATCGCCCGGGCCTGGATCGCCGCCCTGCTCACGCGAGCCGGACCGCTCGCCGCCCAAGTAGTAGCCACCGCTGAAACCATCGGCAGACTCTTCGGCTCCGGCCCCGAACCGTCCGGCATCACGACCACGCCCGACACTGCGCAGCTGATCCGAAACCTCGAGGCCGAAGTCGTCGGCCGTACCCGCCTGTTCGAATGCAACGACACCCGCGACGCCGGCAGCTTCCGCCAAGCCAACCCAGCCGAACCGCTACCCGGCCTGCTATTCGTTCTCGACGCACCCACGGCCGAGGACGCGCCGCGCCTCAAGCACACCATCGGCCTCGCACCCCGACTCGGCATTGCCGTCATCTTTCTGGGAGCCACGAATGCAGCGGTCACCCGCCTGCAGCTACAGGATCGAACCGTCGCCGCAGTAGACCCTCCCGGCATGTCGGCCAGGCTGGAAGGAGCCCGCCTCTTCGGACTGACCTCGGCCGAGGCGGCCGACATCCTACGGGCCTTGACCGACGCCGAGTTCCGGCCCACCAGCGAAGCAAACCCGGAGTGGACCGAAACCATCGAACGGATCGAACACCCGCCCTCGTCGGCCGACCCATGGCCCATCGACGCCACTCACAGCGACGATCCCGAACTCAAAAGACCCATCCGCGTCCAGGCTCTCGGTCCCTTGACCATCACCGTTATGGGCAACACCATCACCCGCGGACTCCGCAGCGTCGCCAAAGAACTCCTCGTCTACTACGTGCTCCGACCCGAAGGAGCAACCGTCGAAGAAGCAGTCGACCACCTCTGGCCCGACACCGACCCCAAGCTCGTGCACCGCCAATTCTGGACCGCCGCCTCCAACCTACGCAGTCGGCTCCGAGAATGGGGCGAACTCGAATCGAAGATCCTCGACCAAGTCGGTAACGTCTACCGGCTCGACCCCAACACTGTCTTCGCCGACCTGTGGGACTTCCAAACAGCGCTCGACCATGCGAACCGAGCCGGCGACGACAACGAGACCCTCACTGCATTGCGCCGGGCCGTGGCCGCCTACCGGGGCGACCTTGCACAGACAGCCGGATGGCTATGGCTCGGAGCCCCCCGTGAAGATCTGCACCGTCGGGCCGTCAACGCCCACCTTCGGCTGGCCGAACTCGAACAAGCCGCCGGTAATCCGGCTGCGGCCGAAGCGACATTGGAGAAGGTCATCGATCTCGACCGCTACGCCGAGGAGCCCTACCGCCGGCTCATGACCCTCCAAGCCGGTCAAGGCCGGACGGACGCGGTCAAAGCCACCTGGCGCCAACTCCAACGCCGCCTGGTCGAGATAGACCTCGACCCAGATCCAGCCACCGGCCGCCTCTACCGCCAGCTCGTGGCTGACGAGCCCGCCGCATAGGAGATGGCGAATCGTCGCCCATGAATCGCTATGAGGCAGCCACGTTCAAGAATGCCGCCAGGCTGAGGGTAGAGGGGTAAAACGTCCGATTTGGAATCAATTGAGACTGCGCCGCGTCGGACGAAATGTTAAAGATCGATGCTTTCACGGATCCGTCTTGCGCCTTGAGTCGTAGTTCTTGAGGATGCTGAGCGTCCGTGGAGGGCCATAGCCACTGCTGTGCCTGTTGCATCGAGGCGAGCCATGCAGCTGTTGTAGCGGGTTGTAGGACCTCGTATTCGGTCGGCTCCGTCGTTCCGCCGACGTTCTTCTGCTCTCGGACGAGCGCCAAGGATGCCCCTTTGACGCGCAAGAGATAGAAGTCCCCGTTGTAGATGTTCTGGCGGGGGGCCGCCGAGACCGTCGTTCCAGTCTCGAGCAGGCCGTCAGCGAAACGGGCCGCTTGTCCGAACAGCATGGCCGATCCGTACGACTCTGATACCAGAGCGAGGCCACACAGCTGCTTGCCACATATTCCCTCCTGGTATGCGACTGTGTCGTACCGGTCGGTAAGCGTGACGGTGGTCGTCGGGCAACCTGCAGTGTTTGCGCCCTGCCTCCACAGGCTCAGCAAGCCTTGCTCTGCCCAGGCCGGAGCTTGAGACCCGTATGGAATGAAGGAGGTGCCGCACAGCTCCTCCGGTGTCACTACGGTCGAGGGAGGCGCGATCGAGAATGTCGAGACACTCGTTGGGCTATGGCTGGGCTGTGTCGTTATTCTGGTCGGTTGCGGCGCAGCCTTTGGGTCGCGGACGGCGCCGGGGTTGTGCATTCGGTACTGCGCATAGGCAGCACCCGCCGGAAGGGCTGTAAGGCAGGCCCAGACGATGACAGTCGTCAGGGTGAAAGCGCTTGCTAGGCCGGGGGGCTGCGGGGCGGCTAGATACGCGACTCGGCGGGCGAACCGGATGGAACTGAATTGCTCTAGCACCGTCCTCGGTGCGAGCCCGCCGAATCGGTAGTCAAGCCAGTACTCCGTCAACCTGCGATTCTTCGCCGGATCGGCACCGCTTTGACTCCGGGCAGCCGATAGCTGTTCGTCAAGCAAGACGGTGATCCAGATGTACATTAATAGCAACGAAAGCCCAGCAAATCCGGAGCCGAGCTTGACCAGGGCGCTCCTGGTCACGTGGGGCCAGGCTGCCGGGGTCGCCACGAGCACGGCCGACGCCAGTGCGATACTGGATTCACTCACACGACCCCAGCCGGTGATTCCTGGTTGAAGAGAGCGGCAGCGCCAACGAAACGCGCTGTGAGCGGCCAGGACGACTGTGAGCAGGCCTTGCCCCACCAGCCACAGGTCCCAAGCCTCTCGAACTGTAGTGATGGTGGGGTGTTCTACGAGCTTGAGACACAACGCCAACGTCGTTGCGACCGACCCGATGGCGCTCACCTTGCGAGACGCCCGGCTCCTCCGTCGGGGCGGCCGGCCGGGTTCCGGACCTGGCGCAGTCGTCGCTGCGTTCAACGCTCCGTAGCCCTACCGCTCAGAGCGTGGAACCTTGGCTGACGGTGGCTTGTGGACACTCTGGTCAAATAACCCTTCTGGACTTCGAGGAGGGCGCTCCCACCGTCACCGAATCGGAGTCGATGGAAGCCACCTCCGTCGATATGTCGAACCAACCCCGGACTTGGTGACCTCACTACACGCTGATGATCAGCCAGCGCACTGTCGAAGTTACCTTTCCGACTTCGGTGGCAACTGCGGTCCGATGGGCCAAATGGCGAAAGTTCGTCGAATGGTTCCTCAGTAGTAACCAATCAACATTTTTGGTTCACTTTGAAGACACTTTCAACAAAATATATGCGGTTTGGCTATGCACATATCCACAGGTCCAGGCTCCTGAGCTGTGGATTACCTGTGCATAACCGCTGAAAGATGCTTAGGGCTATGAATGGGGTGGCGGCATCTGCGCCCGCCGAGTAGTTACTCTTCGGGCTGTTCGCCTACGCGGTGCAGCGATGCTTGGTGCTCCGAAGGCGGACGGGACTGGTCGCTCTTCGATCGACCAACCCAAACTTGGTGCCGGCTGATCCCCGGCAAGCGAAGGCAACCCTCGCAAGCTCCGAAGCGGGCGGCGGGGGTTGCTCGCGTTGCGCCGTCAGATGCTTATTAGCTTGCTGGTCGGGTGACACCGACTAGTTGATCGGCGCCCCAGCTAACGCCGATGGTTGTTGGGATGGTGTCGATCCGTACTAGTGCCCCGGTGTGCGGCGCGTCGACCATGAGGCCGGCGGAGATGATGATCCCGACGTGGGTGACGTCTGTGGGCCCGGCCCCGAAGAATGCGAGGTCGCCGGGGAGCACGGGGGTGCCGGGCGGCAGGGGAGGGCCGGTGTCGTATTGGGCTTGGGCGGTGCGGGGGAGGTTGATGCCGGCGGCGTGGTAGGCGGCTTGTACCAGCCCGGAGCAGTCGAATCCGACGCCGGGGGTTTCTCCGCCCCATATATATGGTGTGCCGACCTGGGCGAGAGCCCAGTCGACTGCCACCCCGCGGGCCGTGCTGGTCGAGACCAGCTGGGCCTGGGCGCCCTGATAGCTGGCGGCAAGGGCGAGGACCTGGGAGACGTAGGCGTCGGAGTGGTTGTAGACGAACACCGCGTGCGCGACGCCGGCGGGGGTGGCGGCCCCGTTTGCGCACAGGTCGCGGGCCGCGGCATAGACGGCGTCGACGGGATCGTACGGGTTGGGCGGGTTCACCCCTCCGGGC
>JAFAWZ010000222.1 GCA_019241495.1 Acidimicrobiales bacterium
GCGTGCTTGGATGGTGTCGTCGAGGAGGCGCTTGCCCATGCTGACCACTTCGTCGACCGAGTAGCCAATGCGTCGGTAGAAGCCCAGGACCTGCTCGTTTGTCGCGCGTATCTGAAGGTTGATTTTCGGGCATCCGGCCTGGGCGAGCCGGCGCTCTGCCTCGGCCATGAGCAGCGCCGCGAAGCCTTGTCCTCTATGCACCGGGTCGACGGCAAGTTAGTTAACCCACCCGCGGTGCCCGTCGTAGCCGGCCATCACGGACCCGATGACACGACCGTCGAGTTCGGCCACGATAAGCCCGTCGGCGTCGTGGGCCAGCTTGCGGTCGATGTCGCGGTCAGGGTTGTTCCACGGACGGAGCAGCCCACAGGCCGACCACAGCATGATCACCGCCTCACGGTCAGACGCTCGGTAGGTACGGATCAACGGCGCAGAGGTGATCGCCACCCCTTACTACTACCAGCCTGACCGATATCGGCGAGGGACGACTCGCCCGTGATCTGATGACTAAAACGCCCTCGGACCGGCGACGGACGACAGGACACAGGATCGAGTTGAGGTTCGCCACGCCGTGATGGGGCAGTTTGAGCAGGCGTTTCCTGTACGAGAGTGCGCCGGATGGTGGCGAGGGTTGTGTACGACACGGCCGTGGCGGGCCATCGTCGCCAATCCTGCGACGCGTCTCCCGGGCGGATCCCGGCCGGACCAACGTCGAGCAGGTCTACGATGTCTGGCCTTTTACGGGCCGACCCCGGTACGGGCGGATACTGGTCTTTGGTATAGGGCGGCGTTCCAGGGGCGGTCGAAGCGTCCCGCGCTGGGTATGTGAACGCAGATGTCGCCTTGGTGGATGAATCCCAGGTTCTCGTAGAAAGACCGGAGCTTGGTATTGCCGGCGCCGGTATCCAGCCGTAACCATGACCGCCGCTGAGCGTGGGCTTGCCGGCCTGCCCATTCCAACAGGACAGCACCGAGGCCCCGGCCGGCACGATCGCGGGCGACGCAGAGACGGTGAACGTAGAGCGCATCGGGGGGCCGATGCCCCCAGAACCGCTCGTCCTCCCGGTATAGGGCGATGGTCCCCACGAGTTGATCGGCCTGCCGGGCGGTATAGGTTTCTTGGCGGTGGACCGACCCGGCGAGCAGGTCACGGGGAAACGGGTCGGGCCACTGGTCGATGCCCCGTTCGGTCATCCACCGCGCCGCGTCGTCGAGGAGCCCCCACAGGTCGTCCAGGTCGGCGCTGGTGGCCAGGCCAACAGTGATCGCGGTCGAGTCTCCCTGCGAGATGGTCATTGCGAGGTTCGCGCGGCTGGCCGGGCTTGCATGCCGAGCCGGGCGAGCAGGGCCCGGTCGGAGGTGTGGTCGGCGCAGGGCACTGTCAGCATGATGTTGTGTTCGCTGGAGAAGATGGAGTTCGCCCCGGCCAGAAAGCAGAGGGCTTGGTCGGAGAAGCCCATCACGTGCCGGCCGGCGGAGAGACGGATATCGGAGGCGGGCATGACCAGCCGGGCGGTGGCGATCATCCTGACGGTGTCGGAGATGTCCACGTCGGGCTGGTCGGCCAGCGGGGTGCCTTCCACTTTGGACAGCATGTTGATCGGCACCGACTCGGGGTGAGGATCGAGGCCGGCCAGGGTGTGTAGCAGGGCGATACGGTCGTCTTCGCTCTCGCCGAGACCGAGGATCCCCCCGCAGCACACCGTGACGGAGGTGGCTCGCACGTTGGCCACAGTGTCGAGGCGGTCCTGGTAGCTGCGGGTGCTGACCACGCTTGGGTAGTAGGCCTGCGAGGTGTCGAGGTTGTGGTTGTAAGCGTAAAGCCCGGCCGCTTCGAGCCGTTTCGCTTGTTCGACGGTGAGCATGCCCAGGGTGGCGCACACCTCCAAGCCCAGCCCGGACACCCCTTCGACCATCTCCAAGACCCGCTCGAAGCCGGGATTGTCGCGGACTTCGCGCCACGCCGCGCCCAGACAGAACCTGGTAACCCCTTGTGCCTTGGCCCGCCGGGCCGTGGCGACGACCTCCTCGACGCCCATCAGCGGCCGGGGTTGCACCCCGCTGTTGTGATGGGCTGACTGGGAACAGTAGCCGCAGTCCTCCGGGCAGCCACCGGTCTTGATCGACAGCAACTGGCACACCTGCACCTGGCCGGGATCATGGAACTCCCGGTGCACCACTGATGCCTGATGGACCAGCTCCAACAGGGGCTGATGGTAGATATCGTGGACCTCCGGAACCGTCCAATCCGCCCTCACAGCTGCCTCCACCCTGTCCTCCCTCCAACCCCTCGGCTCCCGGAATGTGACTCCGGGTTTGGCTCCAGGGTTACAACAGCAAGGTTATGACAGCTGACTTGGCGGCATGCCGGGGTCGGGTTGGGCCATCCTGGACGCCATGGCCACAGCCCGCTCGGCGAGCAACGTTTGGAGCCGCGACCGGATCGAGGTGCTAGCCGGCGGGGACCGGGCGCATGTGTGGCATCCCTATGACGCCATGCCGGCCCGGGTCCGCCCTTACCCGGTGGTAGCGGCCGAAGGCGTCCGATTACATCTAGCCGACGGCCGCCAAGTCATCGACGGTATGTCGTCGTGGTGGGCCGCCATCCACGGCTACAACCACCCTCGGCTCAACCAGGCGCTACGAGACCAGCTCGACAACATGGCCCACGTCATGCTGGGCGGCCTCACCCACCCCCCAGCGGTCGAACTGGCCGAACGGCTCGTTGCGCTCGCCCCCAACGGGTTGGAGCACGTGTTCTTCTCCGACTCGGGGTCGGTAGCGGTCGAGGTGGCCATCAAGATGGCTTTGCAGTACTGGGTCGGGCGGGGTCGGCCCGCCAAACGGCGGCTGCTTACCGTGAGAGGCGGCTACCACGGCGACACCTTCGCCGCCATGACCGTCTGCGATCCCGTCACCGGCATGCACCACCTCTTCGAACACATTCTCAGCGCCCAACTCTTCGCCCCCATGCCCGAGCCGGCCTACGGGCAGCCTCTGCGCCCCGATCACACCACCGAGATCGAAGCTCTCATCGCTGGCCACCACCACGAGCTGGCGGCGGTGATCATCGAACCGGTCGTCCAAGGCGCGGGCGGGATGCGCTTCTACACGCCCGACTACCTCTGCCGGCTCCGCCAGCTCTGCGACACCCACCAGCTACTCCTCATCGCCGACGAGATCGCCACCGGATTCGGCCGCACCGGCGAGATGTTCGCCGTCGACCACGCCCATATCGCACCCGACATCATCTGTGTCGGCAAAGCCCTCACCGGCGGCTACCTGCCCATGGCCGCCACCATCAGCACCGCCGAAGTGTCCTCCGGCGTATGCGCCGCCGAACCAGGCGCGCTCATGCACGGCCCCACCTTCATGGCCAACCCGCTCGCCGCGGCCGTCTCCACCGCCAACCTCGAGCTCCTCACCGGCCGGGACTGGCGCTCCGACATCGCCCGCATCCAATACCAGCTCACCCGAGGCCTCCGACCCGCACAGAACATCAACGGGGTCGCCGAGGTCCGCGTTCTCGGCGCCATCGGAGTAATCGAAACCGACCAACCCGTCTCTATCGAAGCCGCCCAGACCGCCCTCATCGAACACGGAGTCTGGTTGCGGCCCTTCGGGAAGCTCCTCTACACCATGCCCTCCTACACCACCACCAACCAAGAAATCGACCAAATCACCCAAGCCATGCTGACCGCCCTCCACGCTCACGAGTCCACTTCTCCACCAGGTAGACCGGCCTGGCACAGCAGCCACGGAACGACAGGAACAGAACCTTCCCCGGCCGTTGGGAGCGTCGGTGAACTACCTCCGCTAGCGGCAGAAGACCATATCTGTGATGTCTGCGGGGTAGTCTACGCAGACGTCACGGTCGACGGCGCGCTCCAGATCATCGCCACCCTGCCCGGCCGGATACAGGCTGCAGTCGAAGCGTTACCCGAAGCAAGCCTGCGACAAAGACCCCAAGAGCAGATGTGGTCACCGCTCGAGTACCTGTGCCATCTACGAGACCTGCTGGTGACCGCGACCATCCGCCTGCACCGGACCCGCACCGAGGACAGCCCGGCCATCGAGCCGATGTTCAACGATCTTCGGGCCGCCCGGTTCCACTACAACCGCCGCCAGCTGGGCGCCATCGTCGACGAGATCGCCGACAATGTCGCCGGTTTCTTGGCCGAGGCAATCCAAGTTCCCGACAAAGACTGGGATCGAACCCTACGGAGACTACCAGGAGAGATCCGAACCGCCAGGTGGCTTTTGCGCCAGACCATGCACGAAGGTGAGCACCACCTCCGCGACATCCTCGCCGCCGATTCCCGGCACTTGCCCAATTCGTGAGCTACCGCCAAACAGGCCTGCTAGGCATTGTCAGGTGACAGTCCCTCCGCTTGTGAGCGCACGACAGCAGGCTGCGTCCGAAGCCGGATTTCTGTTCTCCAGTGAGGACGGCACCGGCCAGCTCCTAGCCGTTCTGTGCGCCGCGATGCGTCCTGGGGGACGCATCCTTGAGATCGGCACCGGGATGGGAGTCGGGCTGGCCTGGATCGTTTCCGGTCTAGACGCCAGAACCGACGTGTCGGTCACGACCATCGAGCAAGACAGCGAAAGGGGCTCTAGCCCAAGACGGCGGCTGGCCGGCCTGGCTCAACTTCGTAGTCGGAGACGCCACTGAGCTGCTCCCCGGCCTGGGATCGTACGATCTCATCTTCGCCGACGCAGAAGGCGGCAAATGGTACGGGCTCGACCTCACACTGGACGCCCTCAACCCCGCAGGGATCCTCTTACTCGATGACCTCGTACCCCAAGAATGGAAATCCGAGGCCGACAAGGCCGTCCACTCACAGAAGATCGACGAGATCCGCCAACGCATCAACCGAGATCCACGTTTCATCGCGACCGAAGTTGCTCACGCCAGCCGTCTCCTGATTGCCACCCGGCGGTCCTAACCTCAACGCCGCACGTGGGCATGGGGTCGCCGCCATCTGCGAGGCCATTGGGCCGGACGGCCACGTGCTAGTCGGTTCCGCCGTGGAGCGCTTCGCCCTCAGCTGGGGGATCCCGATGATCGCCATCGAAAAACTGACCGCACATCTCTGCAGTAGCGCAGCGCGCTCACCCCCAACCGACAGTCCCAGCCACAGGGCCGACCGACACCCCAATCCCGACAACGAGCACATCGTCCCACGGTGAAACACCCATAACCAAAGATGTTCTCGCCGAGTACCCATGGCGACCCGTTCGGGTTTGTCATCATGCCAGGAGCCCCAACCAGCCGCATCTCAGGGATCGTTTACCTCGAACAGTTCCACCCGTTGGGCGAGACGTTCGGTGTCCTCGCGCCTGCCCGAACCGAGACCACGCCTGGTCACGTTGAGCGAGCCGGCTGCCACCCCCAGGCGTAAGGCGTCATCGAGGTCTTTGCCTTCGGCCAGTGCCGCGGCCATTCCCGCCGTCAGCGAATCACACCTGCCCGTATCGTCGACGGGGGCCAGCCGGGGGCCTCGAGCTTCAACTAGGCGACCGTCGAGGAGTGCGAGAGCCGGCTGATCCCCCCGCGATATGACCACCGATTCGGCTCCCGCGGCGGCCAACCGCTTCATTGCCTCGACCAGGCCGGGTACTCCTCGGCGGCGATCGGAGCCGGGCAGCTGATCTTCGCTCATCTTCAAGATGCTCACGCCGCCGTCCAGCACAGCTTCGGCAAGCGTGTCGGACAGATCAGCGACCACAGTCTTGCCGTTAGCGCGGAGGTCGCCGGCCAGGCGCCGGTAAATGTCGGCGGCCACAACGGAGGGGTTCGGAGGCCCTCCCAACACGCAGACCGAGGCGTCCAGACCGGCGACCAGGCTCGCGCCGTATAGATCGTCGATTTCGTGGCGTGCCAGCGGCGCCGGACACATCTCGGCAACCTCGACTCGTTCACCCGAGCGACGATCGTGGACGTAGGCGCCGTTCGACCCCGCCGCCTTGATGGAGCGGACTTCGAAACCTTCCGCCGCGAGCAAGCTCTCAAGTACGCGTCCAGTCTCGCCTCCGAAAGACGCGGAGACTACGACGCGAAGCCCGAATGCCCGGATCAGGCGCGCCAACCAGTATCCCTGACCGCCAACGTGCAAGTGGACCTCGGACGCTTCGGGAGATCGCTCGACCGTGACCGTCAAAAGCGGCGACGGAGCGAAAACCCAAACGCTGGCATCGGCTGCCATAAGCGGGTTGTACCCACGAGCGGGCTGAGCAAGCTCCAGGTGCGCTGTCCCGAAGGCTTAATGACGACCACGCGTCGGGGGCGGCGGCTGGATTGTCTTGGGTGCGGCTGCTATGACTTTCGGAACGCCGCGGCGGACTGCTCGGTGTCTTCGGATCCGCGGAAGACGACAGTCTTTCTGCCCGCGAAACGCCACCAGTGCCGCATGTACATGCTGGCGTTCTACCGGTCTTTTGACTGTGTAGGCCCAATGGACAGTGGCGGTCACGTCGGTCTCGTTGGCGGTCATCCCGACGATCTCGAACTCGGTGAAGTCGACGCTCGAGGCGATCGCCTGGAAAAATCAGAGAACTTCGGCTCTTCCCCTAGGGCCGGTACCAGGGGACGCTGTTGCTGGCGGTGATGATGATGAACCCGGACGGAGGCCCAACGCGTCAGGATAACTCCCATCCCGGCCCCGAAGCCGACCGGTCATCCGACAAAAGGCCACCGGCGCCGCGGACCACCAGGCTCCCTGGGAAGGAGCGATACCCGAGGGTCAGCGGCTTTCCAAGATCATCTTGAGACGTGCCAAGTCCTTTTGGTTAGCGCGGCGCATAGCCGTAGCCATGAACGGAGCAACCATCCGAGAAAACCCGGCCGGCGTGCCTCGATTACGTAGCCGCATCCGCGTTCCGCCCTCCGGCGTGTCCTCCCAGCTGTAGGTGGTCTCCATCGGAAATGGGCCCTCGGCAGTCGCCTGCACGAAGCGATCGCCCTCCACCAGATCCTTCACCTCATAGGTGTACGCGAGTCGCCGACCCAGGAATCGGGCGACGAAAGCGACCCTGGAGCCGACCGCCAAAGGCCTCGCTGTCTTCCACTCCACCGACTTGATGTTCTCATACCAAGCCGTGGCGTTATCAGGGTCGATGGCGTAAGCCGCAACCTCGGGGCGGGATCTGGCGATCTCGATCTCAGTGACAACGTCGACAGTCATAGGTACCTTTCTAGATCCTGAACGGCACCATCCGCTGCCACGCCCGAAGCAGTGAAGTGAAACGAAGAGTCTGTGACGCTTTAGCCGCCATCGTCGGTCTGACCCAAGCGAGGCAGAAGATCGTTGCCGAGGCTGCGGGCAGGACTAACGAGGTTCTGGACCTCCGACCTGCGAACTTCGACTGGCAGCTCGTCCGTCCAGATTTCGACGTAGCCAAGGCGTTGCCATCAGCCAGAATCGGGTAAGTGAGTCAGGTTCCAGGCGGAGACAGCGACCGGAGCGGCAGACGACTGTCGCTAATGCTTGCGATCTGGATTGGCGCGTCCGCCGCGATCTTCGCCGGCGCTGTGCTCCAGTACCGATTGGGACCGGCCCACCGGCACTTCCACTGGCCTGAGTGGCTATGGATCATCTCGGCCGTGGGCGATTCGGCGCTGGTGTTCGGCGTCATGTGGGCTGCTGGCTTATTCACAAGCGGACAAGTGCCGTCGTCGGTATCAGCCGAGCGCCCGACGGGTCAGCTGCTATCGCCGGATCCAACCGGGAGGTCGTCAGCATCGGTATCGCCTAACGGGGGCTGGCGATGGAGGGGCGGAGCAAGCGTCCCGGCATGGGTCGGGAGAATGAACGCAAGCGCCCCGCTCGCAACGTTCGATCTCGACCCGGCTGGGCTGACCTTTCGAGTTGCGCTTGGGCGGTTGTTCGGAGCAAAGCCCCTAATGTTGACGACGACCGACGGCGTAGTGTGTTTCCCGCTCAGGAGCGCCCTGGGACGTCGCGGCATCGCCATACGTCCCCCTGATCAGAGAGCGTGGTACTTCTGGACCAGGTCAGGGCCCGAGATACTGTCCGCCCTTGCCTGGGCTGGTTTCGACGTGTCCTGGGAGGAACGGAAACCACGTTCGTGGTAGCCAGGAGTCGGGTCAAGCGCGAGGCCCAACCGAATCCGGCTTCTGCCCTTGGCGGTCTCGGGAAGCGGGGGGCGCAGTACAGAACAATCTGCGCAGGCGGTCGTCAGCGATCTCCTTGGACCAGCCGTAGGCGAGATTCGGAGACCCATGAGGCCGTGAAGTCCGGGTTCACGATCACTTCCCCGGTAGACCGAAGGCGGTACTCGCCAGGCAGGGCGTTCTCAAAGCTCCGAATGTCCGGTGGGAGATCGTAGGCGGTTCCGTCCCGGAGCCGAAAGGCGCATGAGGTCAGGACGAATCGTGTCGACTGTCCCTAAGAGTTCGAACCGCCGAGTTCTGCCGAGCCCGGTCTTCTCCGTCACACCGATAAGAACGGTCTTGCCGGCCATGGAGCGTGCCCTGTCCTCATTGAGTAGGGGCTTGCCGTCCTCTGCGATACGGGCGAAGTCGAACACTTGGTCGAGGGTGGCTTCAATGGGGTCGCCGTTTCGGAAGCCGTACTTTTCGATGCCTCCGTAGGCGACGGTGCCTCGGATCACGTCGCCGCTGGCTTCCTCGACGGCGACCCAGATCGACTTCGACCGCCGCCGCGTTGATCCTCTCCATAGAGACAAGACCAGCCCGATCCCCACCCGCACACCGGCCATCTGGCCGTTTCCAGGCGAGACAGGCCAACACAATCTTCCAGGTTGATAACGCTTTGTTGATTGCGGTATTCATCGTCGTCGCGGTGGCGCTCCAAGTCGCTGCCCTCGTATCGCTCTTGGTCCAACGGTCAGTGAAGGTCACCGCCCCAGGTGACCGGACAGTCCAGGTGCGCCTGACAGCCATGGGAGTCCGGTGGGTAGCTTGTACCAACTGGGACGCTTCGTGGATCGTCGCGAATGTGTGGTGGATCCGCTATCTCCGTAGCAAGCGGCGGACTTGGAGCATCACGGCGACTCCGCGATGGGGAGTGACCACAGTGATTGGCGAATACGCCACCAGGGCAGATGCTGTCGGCCAGCTGACCGGGCTGGCCGGTCTAGTGGCAAGCGGGCGAGTCGCTGTCCCTGAGTAGGGCTCGTGACCAGCTACCCCGGCTCTGCCCATGCCGAATCGGATCGGCCACGGCTCGACTCTCCAGTGCTCGCGCTGCGCCAGAGATCGGAATGATCTGTCGCTCGTCTGCTACACGAAGTCGTCAGGGTAAAACTGCACCTGTGCCGCGCTCGGGGTCGGCTGGTCGCCCGTCGCGGGTCCGCTAGTTGTGCCAGTCTTCCATCCGCCGAATCGCTTCGCTCATGACCTGCCTGTATGGCCCGGATAGAAGCGGCTACCTCGACGGGGGCTAGCCTAACCGGCCGGGCCGACCGCCGC
>JAFAWZ010000264.1 GCA_019241495.1 Acidimicrobiales bacterium
CCGGCCACAACCCCAGATTAAGGGCCGCCGGACCGAAAAACACGTCGTTTGGTCAGGAGACGTCAGGGAATAGACATCAAGGAATGGCGGAGGGGGTGAACCAGAGAACCGACAGAGGGGGCAGTGTCATCACGGCCGAGTAAGGGCGGCCGTGCCACGGCTGGTCCACGGCCTCCACCCCCCCGAGGTTGCCGACCCCGCCACCGCCCCACTCCGAGGCGTCGGTGTTCATGCGCTCGTCCCAGCCGCCCCCTTGCGGGACGCCGACCCGGTAGCCGTAGCGGGCCACGGGGGTCAGGTTGGCCACGCATACGAGCGGGTTGGCCTCCCCGGGAGCCGGCCGGCGCAGGAACGAAAGCACGCTCTGTTCGGTGTCGTCGGCATCGATCCACTCGAAGCCCTCATGGCTGTCGTCGCACTGCCATAACGCCGGGAGCTCGGCGTAGAGCCGGTTGAGGTCCCGGAGCATGTCCCGAACCCGCCGGTGAGCCTCCCACTGGTCCAGGATCCACCAGTCGAGCTCCCGTTCGTGGCTCCACTCCAACTCCGGCGCCAGCTCGGCCCCCATGAACAACAGCTGCTTGCCCGGATGGGCCCACATCCATGCGTAGAGAGCCCTCAGGTTGGCTAGCTGCTGGCCACGGTCGCCGGGCATCTTGTTCAGGAGGTGCCCCTTGCCGTGCACGACCTCGTCATGCGAAAGCGGAAGCACGAAGTTCTCGCTCCAGGCATACAGAAGCCCGAAGGTCAGCTCGCTGTGGTGGTAGCGGCGGTGGATCGGATCGTGATGGAAGTACTCGAGGGTGTCGTGCATCCACCCCATGTTCCACTTGAACCCGAAACCGAGCCCCCCGAGGTAGGTCGGCCGGGACACGCCCGGCCACGCCGTGGATTCCTCGGCGATCATGGTGGTTCCGGGGTAGAGGCCGAAGACGGTTTCGTTGACCTCCTCCAAGAAGGCGACGGCCTCGAGGTTCTCCCGGCCGCCGAACATGTTTGGCACCCACTGGCCGGGCGAACGGGAGTAGTCGAGATAAAGGAGCGAAGCCACGGCATCGACTCGCAGGCCATCGATGTGGAACTGGTCGATCCAGTAGAGGGCGTTCGCGACCAAGAAGTTGCGAACTTCGTTGCGCCCGAAGTTGAAGATGAGGGTGCCCCAGTCGGGGTGCTCGCCCTGCCGGGGATCGCTGTGCTCGTACAGGGCGGTCCCGTCGAAGCGGGCCAAGGCGAACTCGTCGCGAGGGAAGTGGGCGGGCACCCAGTCGACGATGACTCCGATCCCGGCCTGGTGCAGAGCGTCGACCAGCGCCCTGAAGTCATCCGGGCTGCCGTATCGGGACGTAGGTGCGTAGTAGCCCGAGACCTGGTAACCCCAGGATCCGCTGAAGGGGTGCTCGGCGACTGGCAGGAGCTCGACATGGGTGAAACCCATGTCCTTGACATACGCCGGCAGCTGCTCTGCCAGCTCCCGGTAGGTGAGAGGCCGGCGCCCACCCCGGCCGTCGTCGGTGTGACGCCAGGAGCCGAGGTGCATCTCGTAGATGGAGAAGGGGTGATGGAGCAGGTCGTGGGTCGCTCGGGCCTCGCACCACTTACCGTCGCCCCACTCATAGGCCGAGCTCTCGACGACACTGGCCGTGTCCGGCGGCTTCTCCATCCCGAAGGCCATGGGGTCGGTTTTCAAGATGAGCCGCTCGTCGGCCGTCACCAGCTCGTACTTGTAACGGGCTCCCACCTCTACACCGGGCACGAACAACTCCCATACGCCCGACGATCCGAGCGACCGCATGGGATGAACGCGTCCATCCCAGAAATTCCAGTCGCCGACGACCCGGACCGCCCTGGCGTTGGGCGCCCACACCGCGAAAGAGACCCCCGTCATCCCGTCGTGGACTCTTTGGTGGGCACCGAGCACCTCCCAGAGGCGGCGGTGCCGGCCCTCGCCGAAGAGGTGGAGGTCCACGTCTCCGAGGGTCGGCCAGGAGCGGTAGGCGTCGCAGAAGCGGTGAGAGACCTTCTGGCCTCCCTGCTCGTAGACAGCCTCGAGCTCGTAGCCGACCGGGTTCTCGCCGCCGTCGAGGCGGGCCTCGAATATCCCGGCCGGGTGGATCGCCTTCATTTCGATCGGCGGAGCCCCAGGTCCCGGGATGAGCTTCATGGCGATGGCATCTGGGCGGAAGGCGCGTACCACTCCATCGTGGAGTCCCAAGACCCGGTGAGGATCGCCGTGCCGGCCGGCGGCGACCAGATCCAGCTCCTTACTCACGGGACTCGCGGGACTCATTGGTACCTCCTTCGAGCAACCGTTCGAGCGCATCAAGAGGAATGGATACCCACTCGGGCCGGTGGGAACGCTCGTACTCCAGCTCGTATAGCGCCTTGTCCAGCTCGTAGCCGGCCATCAGGACCGGGGCCACGGCGGGATCGGGCAGCAGCCCGGAGATGGCCGGGTGGGCGTGGTAGCCGTCGAGGAAGGCCTGGCGGTTGTGCGCCTCCCATGCTCGCGCCGCCGGCTCCGCCTGGCCCCACTCGGGAACGGCCCGCTCCACCAACGCATGACGCGACGCGTAATGGAGCGAGCGCAGCATGCCGGCCACGTCCTTGAGCGGCGACGCCGGCGCCATCCGTTCGACGAGGTCCCGTGCCGGTTCCCCTTCGAAGTCGAGGATGTACCAGCCGCGGTCGGTGCGCATGACCTGCCCCAGGTGGAAGTCGCCGTGCACACGAAAGGCCGGGCCAGGATCGGGAACTTCCCTCAATCTCTCGAGCATCGTCTGCGCCGGCGAGAGCAGGTCCTTCCCCGTCTCGTGCCCGGCCTCGTCGAGGCGAGTCGGTAAGGACTCGACCAGCCGGGTCCAGGGGAGCCGGGCCTCGGCGCGAGGAGCCAGGCCGAACGCGGCGTGCAGCGCGGCATGCATCTGGGCCGTCACTCGACCTAGGCGCCCGGCCTCGGCCGCGAAGTCGCCTCCCGCCTCGGCAGGGACATCCACCTCCTCGCTGGTAAACAGATTCCGCAGTGACGTCAGGGCCAGCGCCCAACCCTCGCTTCCGCCCGCCAGGAACTCCTGACCGAAGGCCAGGTCGTATCGGTCGTCGCGCCATTCGATCAAAGGGGCGGCCACCCGGTCGAATCCAGCCCGGGCCAGAGCCGTGGTGACCTCGACGTCGGGGTTGCGTCCCTGACGCAGCCGCCGGAACACCTTCAAGATGATCAGATCGTCGTAGACGATCGAGGTGTTCGACTGCTCCGATCCGAGCGGCCGGGCCCGTTCGGCCTCGTACTCTCCCCTGGAGACCGCGTGCAGCAGGACCTTCGCCAACTCGGAGTCCAACGTGGCGTCGTAGAGATACGACGAGTTGGTGGAGCCGAGCACGGCGTTCTCGTGACCGTGGAGGAAGTCGGCCGGTTCCCCCGCAGGGCGCATCCCGAGCAGCAGTAGATAATGGTCGGACTGGTCAGCGTCCCCGGCCCCGCCCACGCGTACCACCAGCTCCCACAAGGCGCGGTCGCCGGCCCCCTGCCAGAGCAGCTCGACCGTTTCCACGCCCACTTCATCAGCGGGCGGCGGCTCGGACCCCGAGAACCAGCGCTGTGCTGCGAGGTAGCCCGGTAGGGCCGCTTCCACCTCACGAGGCCACTCGGCCATCAGGCGATCTCCGTGAGACGCTGCATCGACCGCTTCATGATCCGCCGGGTGGGTCGACGAGCTCGAACCAGTAGAACCCGTACGGAGCCAGGGTCACGAAGTACGGCAGCTCGCCGATGCGCGGGAACGGCACACGGCCGAGCAGCTCGATCGGCACCTTTCCTTCCCAGCGCTGGAGCGGAAGCTCCGCTGGTTGGGCCAGCTTCGACAGGTTGCAGACGCACAGCACCACATCGGGAGCCAGGGCCGGCCCAGGCGCTTCGACGAAACTGCTTGTCCCGACGCCCCCCGGCCCGACCTGGAAGGCTTCTACGTCGGTACTCTCAAAGCTGTCGGCATCGATGACAGCTTCACTCCTTTCAGCATCGGCCTCGTCCGGGTCCAAGGTGCGCACGTAGGCGAGGACCGACGGGTTGTCGACGCTTATCACCTCGAAGCTTCCAAGACCGAACACCGGGTGCTGCTTGCGGACCTCCAGCATCCGTTTCATCCAGTAGAGGAAGGAGCTCGGATTGCGCGTGCCGGCTTCCACGTTGACCGCCTGGTAGCCATACACCGGGTCCATCAAAGGAGGCAGGTACAGCTGGGCGAAGTCAGCGGTGCTGAAGCCGGCGTTGCGGTCAGGAGACCACTGCATCGGGGTCCGCACACCGTCGCGGTCGCCGAGGTAAATGTTGTCGCCCATGGCGATCTCGTCGCCGTAGTAGAGGATCGGGGAGCCGGGAAACGAGAACAACAAGGCATGCAGCAGCTCGGCCACCCGCCGGTCGTTGTCGACGAGGGGGGCCAGCCGCCGCCCGATCCCGATGTTCCGCTTCATGCGCGGATCCTTGGCGTACTCGGCCCACATGTAGTCCCGCTCCTCGTCGGTGACCATCTCGAGGGTGAGCTCGTCGTGGTTGCGCAGGAAGATTCCCCATTGGCAGCCGGGTGGGATCTCCGGGGTGCGGCCCAGGATCTCGGTAAGGGGGTGGCGCTGTTCGCGCCGTACGGCCATGAACATGCGGGGCATCA
>JAFAWZ010000216.1 GCA_019241495.1 Acidimicrobiales bacterium
AAGAGCGGCGTCGTGGGATTGGCGGATCGGGCTAGCAAGGGCTGAAGGTCAGAGTCGTGTCTGGATGCGGGACGGGGGCGGTACTGGCAGGGATAGGAAAGTCGGCGTTGAGAGACATTGGGGACTCCGGCCTCGAAGCCGGCGACGGGGTCGAGGTGATCGGCTAACTCTGCATCCGGGGGGCGGGTCCGGACGGTCTCCAAGAGAAATTCTCTGAGAGGTCGGGAGCGGCTGCCGGGATCGGTGGGTCGGCTTGCAAATCCCAGCAGGAGCCTGGCGTTTCCGACCCTCCGGCCATGTCACTTCCCGGGATTAACACGGCTTCGGAGGAGGGTGATGAGGACCACGCGCCATATCAGCCCGAGCGCCGGCCGCCGGGAACCGCTCGCCGAAAATGACACTTCCCTGGATTCCCATGAGATGACTACTTCGCGAACGAAGGTTGCAGCCTTGACCAGCGGGCTGATCGCACGGGAGACCGCGGACGGATTGAGTCCCAAACCGGCCGCGTCCAGTGCGCCGACGGCTTCGACCATGTGGACACTGGGAGCGCGGCGATGATGTCGATTCGTCGGATCAGTCTGGGAGCCGGCTACCGGTACCTGATGGAGTCGGTCGCCGTCGGCGACGGCGCCAAGGGTCAGCCGTCCGATCTGGTCGCCTACTACGCGGCCAGCGGCACCCCACCCGGCGTATTCATGGGCGCCGGCCTCGCCGCTCTAGGGCTGGAGGCGGGCGAGACCGTGTCCGAGGAGAATCTGTTCCGGATGTTGGGCGTGCTGGCCCACCCGGTCACAGGCCAGCCACTGGGTCGCACCCCGCCCAAGACGACCGCCACGCTGGCGCACCGGATCGCCGCCCGGGTGGCCGCCATCCCCGACGACGTTTCCCCGGAGCAGCGGGCTGAGCTGATCGACGCGATCGAGGCCGAGGAGACGGTTCGCACCCCGAGGGCGGGCGGGACGGTGGCCGGGTTCGACCTGACCTTCAGTCCGGCCAAGGGCATCTCGGTGGCCTGGGCGCTCGGCGATGCTGAGACCAAGCAGGTCATCTTCGACTGTCACCGCGAGGCCATCGAGATCGTCCTGGCCTTCGCCGAGTCCGAGGTGTTCCACTCCCGCTCGGGGGCGGGCGGGATCGTCGAGGAGGACATCGAGGGGATCATCGCCGCCGCGTTCACCCACTTCGACAGCCGCGACGGCGACCCGCAGCTTCACGACCACGTAGTCATCTGGAACCGGGCCCGGTCAGTCTCCGACGGCCAGTGGCGCACGCTGGACTCCCGGCAGCTGTACAAGGCGACGGTGATGCTCAGCGAGCTGCACCAGGGGGTACTGGCCGATCTGCTCACCGCCCGGCTCGGTTGGGGCTGGGACGAGCACCCGGGCCGGCGCAGCGAACGACCCCGGCTCGAGCCCGCCGGGATCAGCCGGACGTTATTGGCCCAGTTCAGCCAACGCGCCTCCGCCATCGACGAACGCACCACCATCCTGGTCGACCAGTTCGTCGCCGCCCGGGGTCGGCGGCCGACCAGCACCGAGGTGATCCGGCTGCGCCAGCAGGCCACGTTGGAGACCCGGCCGGACAAGACCTACCGCAGCCTGGCCGACATGACCATCGACTGGCAGCGCCGGGCCACGCCGTTCGTGGGTGACCAGCCCGAATCGTGGGTGGCTTCGCTGGCCGCACGGAACGACCTGCCGTTGCTGTCTTCGGCCGACCTGGCCGACGAGATCCTGGCCGACGTGGCCACCGTGGCGTTATCCAAGGTGGGCGAGAAGCGGGCCACGTTCTCCCGGTTCAACGTGGCCGCCGAAGTCCACCGCCAACTGCAAGCCGTCCGCTTCGCCCACCCCATCGAACGCATCGCCACCGCGGCCCGGGCCGTCGACCTGGCCTTGGGCGAGGGCCGGCTGCTCAGCCCGCCCGAGCTGTGTCACACCCCCGAGTTGTTCCGCCGCCCCGACGGCACGTCCCGGTTCCGGGCCACTGGCCATGAGGTGTACACCACCGCCGCGATCATGGAGGCCGAGGCCCGGCTGCTTGACGCGGGCCGCCAGATCGGCGCTCCGGCCGTGGTGGCCGCGACTGTCGCCACCGTCGTCGATGATCGGGTGTCGATCGATCACGCTGTCGCCGTCGAAGCGGTCGCCACCTCCGGCCGGCTGGTTGATCTGCTTGTCGGGCCGGCCGGCAGTGGCAAGACCACCACCATGGCCACCCTGCGGGCTGTGTAGGAAGCCGAACACGGGCCTCGGAGCGTCATCGGACTCGCTCCCTCCGCGGCGGCGGCCGAGGTTCTCGGCGACGAGCTGGGCGTCGGCACCGAGAACACCGCCAAATGGCTACACGAACACCGCCAAAACCCGTGGCGTCAAGGACTGCTCGACCGGCTCCACACGAAACTCGCGGACGGCAACCTGACCGCCGCTAACGCTGCTGCCATCCGGGGCCGCATATCGGCCGTGCAGGGCGATCTCCAGCGGTGGTCGCTCCGGGCCGACCAGCTGGTCATCGTCGACGAGGCCTCCCTGGCCGGCACGTTCGTCCTGGACGAGCTCGCCACCGCCGCCGCCGACGCCGGCGCCAAGCTCCTGCTCGTCGGCGACGACGCCCAGCTCAGCGCGGTCGAAGCGGGCGGCATGTTCAAGACCCTCGTCGCCGACCGCGACGGCCACGCCCCCACCCTCGTCGACGTCCGCCGGTTCACCGCCGACTGGGAGAAACAAGCCAGCGTCCTCCTGCGTGCCGGCAATCCCGCCGCCATCGACGGCTACGGCGGTCACGGCCGGATCATCGGAGGCGAACGCGAGGAGATACTCAACGCCGCCTACCAGGCGTGGCGCACCGACACCGAAGCGGGCCGCACCAGTCTCATGATCGCCCCTGACGCTGCCACTGTCACCGAGCTCAACCGCCGAGCCCGCGCCGACCTCGTCACCACCGGCCAAGTCGACCCCGACGGGATCGAGGTCGCTGACGGCAGCACCGCCGGCGTCGGCGACCAGATCGTCACCCGCCAGAACGACCGCAGCCTCATCGCCCGCCACCGGTGGGTGCGCAACGGCGACCGCTGGACCGTCACCGCTGTCGGCGCCGACGGCACCATCACCGCCAAGGCCCGCAACGGGGCGAAGGTCGAACTGCCGGCGGTCTATGTGGCCAACCACGTCGAACTCGCCTACGCCGCTACCGCCCATCGGGCCCAGGGACGGACCACCGACACCGCCCACGCCGTCGTGTGGCCCACCACCACCCGAGAGGTCCTCTACGTGTCCGCCACCCGCGGGCGCCATGCCAACCACCTCTACGTCGACACCCGCTACGACCCCGACCCTGCCACCGGCCACGTCGCCGCTCTCGAACCCCAGACCGCGTGGGAAGTCCTCACCGGGGTCCTCGGCCGTGAAGGCGCCGACGTGTCCGCCCACGACGCCCTGCGCCGGGCCCACGACCAGGCCGAGAGCATCGCCACCCTCGCCGTCGAATACCAAACCATCGCTAGCGTCGCCGACAAGGACCATTGGGAGTCGGTGCTGGTCCGATCCGGGCTCAGCCCGGCTCAGCTCCAAGCCGTCACCGACAGCCCCGCCTACCCGGCCCTGACCGCGGCCCTCCGGAACGCCCCCGGAATCGAGAAGGCCCTGCCCTCCCTCATCGCCGAGCGCACCCTAATCAACGCCGACGACATCGCTGCCGTCCTGCACCACCGCGTCGATGCCTGGGCGAAGGGCCGCGAAACATCGGACACTTTCGTCGCCGGCCTCATCCCCCGAGCACAGCCCGCTGCTGATCCCGACCTGGCCCGAGGCATCCACGAGCGAGAGAACGCCATCGAAACCCGGGCGACGACCCGAGCCGAACATGCCGCCGACAGCCTCGCACCGTGGATAGACAGGCTCGGACGACCACCGACCGACCCGATGGCCCGGAGCCAATGGCTCCAAGCCGTCAAAGTCGTGGCCGCCTACCGCGACAGGTGGGACCTCGAAGGTGACCCCCGCCCCCTTGGACCCGAGGCGACCGCGTCCACCGAGCAGGCCCGACAACGGCAGCGGGCCCTCGTGGCCGCCCGGCGCGCCGTCATCGTTTCCCGGAATCCCTTCCCGACCTCCGCCCCCTTCTCCCATCAGATCAGCCAGAGAGGGATCTACTAGTGAACGAGCCGAAAGCCGCGACGGTAGTCCGCGCTGGGTCCTGGCGCTCCGAGGAGACAGGTCGTGATTGGGGCGAGTCCGCTCCGTCGACACTGGCGGCCGATATCGTCAGCGACTGTGCTGCGACTCGTGCGGACGGGAACGGCGATGCCTGAGCGCCAGGACCGCATCGAGTTCGTCGCGCCGCCGGAACCTCCCCCGTTGACGACCGAAGCAGCGAAGCTGTTGGCCGAGTTGATCAGGCGGGCGGCCGAACTCGAGCCGGCGGAGCGTGGAAGCAGCGCCGCATGAGCCTCCCCCGGCTGGTCATCTACGCCCGCACATCCACCGACGACCAGCAGTCCCCCGAGGATTCCCTCGCATGGCAGGTGTCCCTCGCTAAGGCCCTGATCGCTGGCCGTGCCGAAGTCATAGACATCGTTCACGAGACGGACACGAGCCGCAGCATCCCCTGGACCCGCCGCCAGCGGGCTGCGGAGCTCCTCGCCGAGCTGTACGCACCGGATCGTCGCTGGGACGGCATCGTGGTAGGCGAGCCGCAGCGGGCATTCGGCTCGGCGATGCAGGTGCAGCTGATCCTTCCCCAGCTAGCCGACGCCGGCGCCTCTCTATGGTGCCCAGAGGTCGGCGGTCCCGTCGACCCCAACAGCGAAGCGCACGACATCGTGCTCAACCTGTTCGGCGGCCTCTCCAAGGCGGAGCGTCGCCGGCTACAGACCCGGGTCCGGGCTGCCAAGGAACAGCAAGCCTCCACCGGGCGGTTCCAAGGCGGTCGCCCGCCGTACGGCTACCGGCTCGTGTCAAGCG
>JAFAWZ010000274.1 GCA_019241495.1 Acidimicrobiales bacterium
CCAGCTTCGTCGGGCTCATCCTCCTGCCCGTCGACTTCCCCTACCCCGCCTTCGCCGCGCTGATCGCGTTGAATGGCGTTGGCTCGGGGATGTTCAGCGCCCCGAACACCGCAGCCATCATGAGCAGCGTTCCGGCCGGGGAACGCGGGTCGGCTTCGGGCATGCGAGCCACGTTCCAGAACGCCGGACAATCCCTGTCCATCGGCCTGTTCTTCTCTTTGCTGATCGCCGGCTTGCGCGCCGATCTCCCGCCCGCTCTGACGTCGGGGCTGCAAGCCCAGGGCGTACCGCAGGCCGTGGCCGCCCATACGGCCGGGCTTCCGCCGGTTGCCACTTTGTTCGCCGCCTTCTTGGGGTACAACCCGATCAAGCACCTCTTGGGCCCCTCTGGTGTCCTCGGCCAGCTACCGGCCGGCAACGTCGCGGTGCTCACTGGGGGTCATTTCTTTCCCAAGCTGATATCCGCAGCATTCCACTCGGGACTGCTCGTAGTGTTCACGGCAGCCGCCGCCATGTCGATGCTGGCCGCCGTCGTGTCGTTCCTGCGCGGCGACAGCAACCCACCGTCTTCGAAACGGGCCCGGGAGGCTGCGGAGCTTGACTATGGGCCCGCTCACGAATGACAGGCACATCGGATTCCAGGAAAGAGGGAGGACTCTATGCCAGGACGGCCCGAAGGAAGACCAGGACGATTCGAAGGAAAAGTAGTAGTCATCACCGGGGGTGGAGCCGGGATCGGCCGGACATTGGGACTGCGCTTCGCCGCCGAGGGGGCCACGATCGTGGTGGGGGATCGTGACCCCGACGCCGGCGACAGGGTCGTCAAGGAGCTGAAGGACGCCGGAGCAGACGGCTTGGCCGTGACCATGGACATCGCCGACGACGAGGCTGTCGAGATGATGGCCGAGCGGGTGGTGGGCGAGCTCGGGGGGATCGATGTCCTCGTGAACAACGCCGCCATCCATCTCGGCCACGCCCAGCTGCCTTACACCAAAGAGGCGCTGCCAAAATGGCGCCACGTCCTGAACGTCAACATCATCGGGGCTCTGGCGTGCTCGCTGGCCTGCCACGACGCCATGCAAGCCCGCGGGGGCGGGAGTATCTTGAACGTGTCGTCGATGGCGGCGTACACCGGGACGGGCGCGTACACGGTATCCAAGCTGGGGCTCAACGCTTTGACCACCTCTCTGGCCCAAACGTGGGCGGTCGATGGGATCAGGGTCAACGGGGTAGCTCCGATCCTGGTCGACTCCGAGGCCGCCATGGCCCGGACCCGGGAGCCGGGCAAGGAAGGAATGAAAGATGCGATGATCGGTGGCCAAGCCATCAAACGGCTGGGCCGCATGCAGGACGTGGCCAATGCTGGCCTGTTCCTGTGTTCCGACGAGGCCAGCTTCATCACCGGCCAGACCATCCTGGTCGACGGCGGCTACATGAAGAAGTCATGGTGAACCCCCGGACCGCGCCGGGAGCCACCGTGTCTCGAGCCGGTTTCATAGGACTCGGCAACCAGGGCCTGCCGATGGCCGAGATGATCAACCGGGCCGGCATCGCGCTCAGTGTGTGGGCCAGGCGGCCTGAGTCCCTCGACCCGTTCCGCGACACTCCGGTGAGCCTCGAGGCCTCACTGGCGGATCTGGGCGCCGCGGCCGACGTCGTGGGTATCTGCGTGGTCAACGATCGTGACGTTCTCGAAGTCGTCCGCGGCGGCCTGCTCGCCGCCATGCGCCCGGGTGGTGTGATCCTCATCCACAGCACCGTCCTGCCCGACACCTGCAAGGTCGTCGCCGAGGAGGCCGAAGCCCGAGGGGTCGAGGTGCTCGACGCACCCGTCATGGGAGGCGGGGGGGCGGCGTCGAGGAGGCAGTTGGCCGTGGCCGTCGGCGGGAACGAGGCCACCTATGCACGCGTACGGCCCATCATCGAGACATACGGGAATCCCGTCGAGCACGTGGGCCCGCTCGGTACAGGCCAGATCCTCAAGCTTCTGTACAACCTGTTCTTCGTCGTCAACTTCGAGCTTCAGCGCCGCCTGGCCGATCTGGCCGTCGAGCTCGGCCTCGGGCGCCAACCCATGGCCATGTTCCTCGAAGCGCTCAAACGAAGCGAATTCGCCGGCAACATGGCAAGGGACGTGTTCCCGCCGGCCGCGGCGGCCCACGCCCGGCCGATCCTCGGCAAAGACGTGGGCCACGCGTTGACCATGCTCAGCCAGGCGGGGCTGGACCCAGGCGTGCTCGAATCGAGCGCTCGAGACGGCCTCGATCGCCTAGACACCATCAAGGACCGTCAGATTGGAGCGCAATGAACCCCGCGCTACAATCCCCGGCGCCGCGAAGTCGGGGAACGGGGAGCGTGTAGGCAATGCGAGAGGTGCTGGAGAACGGGATCCAGGTGCTGTCCTACCTGGATACCACCGGTTTCGATACCATCCCCTTCGGGCTGAAGCAGAAGCGGTTCAGGCTGGGAGACGAGGGCGACCCCGCTCGCCCTTTGCTGCTCGTCACCCACTTCCCGCCGGGCGCCGTGCTTCCCCGCCACTACCACGGCGATGTGTTCATGGATGCGGTGGTGGCCGGTTCATCGAACATCGATGGTGAGTGGCACGAGGCCGGCACCGTCCGGTGGTTCCCCGCCAAGGCGATGTACGGCCCGGTCCAGGCCGGTCCCCAAGGGTGTGTGCTCCTCGAGTTCTACACAGACGACGCCGGTTTCAGCAGCACCCGTGACGAAGAAGCCCTCACAGACGAGATGAGAGCCGAGATCGCCCGCTTCACCCAGCTCCGCCGCAACCAGCCCTAACCGGGCGGATCCGGCGACACAACCACCAACGATACGAAATTCAAACCCGCAACCAAAGGAGACGAGATGGCCGACGAGGCGCTGGAGCCGACCGACGAGAACCTGATGATGTTCGTTTTTGGGGACGAGGTCTCGAGCAAGCGGATGCGCGAGGCCATGACAGGGCCGGCAGCCTCGACCTACAACCAGATAGTGAGCCCGACGAACGGGCCCCTCTGGGCGCGGCGCATTCTCCCCGTGAAGACCACCGTCCTCATGAACCTCGCCATACTCGCCTGCCTGAACCGGCCCCACGAGCTCTACACGCGGGTGGTCGGGCTCCTGCGCGGCGGGATATCCGTAGAGGAGATCCAAGAGGTGTTCCTCCACATCGGCTTCTACGTGGGCAACCCGGCCGGGGTGGAAGCCTCGGTCACGCTCCATGAGGCCATGGAATACCTGAACAGCCGGGGGATCGCATTCCGGGAGAAGGCCGAGGCGTAAGACTGCTTCGCCCTCGGTAGATGCGATCCGAAGAGCCACCACCGACCCGACCGACCGTAGGGTACGTGGGTCTGGGAAGCCTCGGGGCTCGTATGTGCCGCCGCGTCTCGGCCGCCGGCTTTCCTGTCGTCCTCTATGCCAGAAGGCCCGAGACTCTGGTCCCTCTCTCTGATCTCCAGGCCGATGTGGCCTCCGACGTGCTCGACCTGGCGTCGCGTTGCGACGTCGTGTCGGTGGTCGTGCCGGACGACGACGCGGTAGTTGCCCTCGCCCGAGACGGTCTCATCGACGCCTTGGCAGACGGCGCCACTGTCGTGATCCACACCACCGGCTCGCCCCGGCTCTCCGAGGAGCTCCACGCCCGGGCCGCGACGAAGGGCGCCTCGCTCGTCGACGCCCCGGTCTCGACGGCAAGGGGCCGGCGAGGCGGGAACGACGCTCCCGATCAGGGACCCATAGCATCGGTCTTCGTCGGCGGTGACGGACCCGCCGTGGCCAAGTGCCTGCCCATCTTCGAGACCTGGGCCGACCCCGCCCTGCACATGGGGCCGGTCGGGTCAGGGCAAGCCGCCAAGCTGCTCAACAACCTGCTCTACGCCGCCCAGCTGGTCCTGGCCCGGGCAGCTCTCGCCAGAGGGAACGCACTCGGGCTCGAACCGGCCGTCCTGGCTAGAGCCGTAGGGGCAAGCTCTGGCGCGAGCTGGGCCATGGTAAACTTCGAGAGGGGCCTGGCCCTCTCGCCACCCGAGCTCCGCATGGAGCGAATCGTGTCCGAGCTGGAATCACAGCTGTCCCTGTTCAAGGAGCTGGCCGGGTTGGCGGAGCTCGCCGGGCGGCACGGGAGCGATCCGCTCGGATCACTGCTGGACGCGGCACAACTCATCTCCGGAACGGATTGGACC
>JAFAWZ010000189.1 GCA_019241495.1 Acidimicrobiales bacterium
GCACCGGCTGCGCCGGCTGTGTCGTGTCCTGCCCCCACGATGTCCTCGGCTACGACGACCAAAACGGTGTGTACAAGCCCTACCACCTCGAGGACGAGCTGGGCCCGGGTGACTGCGGCCACGGCCAGAGAGGCTGCACCAGCTGCACCCGGGCCTGCCCCCGTTTCCGCAACTGGGAGACCGAGGTCGACACCTATCTCTTCGGGCGGGAGCGGGCCCCCGAGGAGATGGAGGGCGTGTCGAAGGACGTGTTCCTCGCCCGGGCCACCGACCCGGAGATCCACCAGACGGGCCAGGACGGCGGGCTGGTCTCGGCCATTCTCTTGTGGTGCCTGGCGAACGACCGGATCGACGCCGCGCTGGTGTCGATGCTCGAGGGGGACGGCAGCACGTGGAAGGCCGTGCCCGGCCTGGCCCGGACGAGGGAGGAGATCCTGGCGTCGGCCGGGTCGCGTTACACCTACTCGGCGAACCCGCTCGCCTACGCCCAAGCGATCGAGGCGGGATACGAGCGGCTGGCCCTGGTCGGCATGAGCTGCCAAGCGTCGGTTCCGCCGATCATGAGGGCCCGCAAGGCGGGCAAGCCGGGGCGGCGGCTGGGCCTGTCCATCGGTCTGCTGTGCTCGAAGACCTTCGACGACGCCATCTTCGAGGAGCTGCTCGAAGCGAAATACGGACTTGTCCGGGCCGAGATCGTCAAAATGAACATCAAGGGAGTGCTGCAGATCTGGATGCGCGACGGCGCCTACCACGAGGTCCCGTTGAAGGAATGCCACGCCTGGACCCGCGAGGGTTGCAAGACCTGCCCTGACTTCGCGGCCGAGCACGCCGACATATCCACCGGCGGGATCGGAGCGTTCAACGACTGGACCCTCACCCTGGTGCGCACCGACGCCGGCCGCGAGGTGATCGACGGGATGATCGCAGACGGGGTCATCGAGACCCGCCCGGGCGACGACGACCCAGGTGCCATCGCCCTGCTGCGCAAGCTGTCGACCGTCTCACGCCGACGCTGGCCGGAAGTGGCGGTCTCAGCCCCCCGCCTCGGGGTCGCGCCCCCCAAAGCGAAAGCGGCCGACTAGCCTACGCCGCCTCGGCGGGGCTGGCAGGGATAGAAGGCCCGAGCTCGGGCCGATAGTGGGCAGTTGACCCACGCATGTGTGGGCCAACTGCCCACTATTGGCTGGGGAGCCGAAGGGGGAGGGGCTTAGGAGGTCCCGGCCGGGTCGATGCCGGCCGCCCGCAGACGATCTCGTATGGTCAGCGGCACGGGAGGGACCCGGCCCATCGTGACCCCCTGCCAGAACTCACCGTCCTCAGCCCACACGTGGCAGGTGTCTTTCATGAAGGCGGAGAAGGCGCCAACCGCGTCGTGGTCGCCGTCGCCACCTTCGTTGGACCGGAACGGCACCGATCGGGCCGCCAGGCCCGAGTCGCGCATGGCGAAGGAGCACTGCACCGCGACCGGGCTCATGGCCTGAAGCAAGGCCGTGGTATGGGTGCACCCCCTCGGGCCGCCGAAACGGCGACGCACCTCGTGGGTGAAGCCCCGGGCGATGGACAGCCCGATCAGCTCCCGGTAACGAGGCTTGATGCCGGGACAGGCGGAATGGGGGTGGCTCTCGAAGACCACGTCGGCATCGATGATGGTCATGTCCGGGTAGGCGACCACGAGGTCGACGATCATGTGGTGAATGGGCAGCGGCCGGCCGTCGTCATTCCCGCCGGCGGCTGCGACCCGGTCGGCGAACGGGCGGCCCGGGCGGAGATCCATGACCGCGCCTCGGATCAGGGCCGAGGAGTCATCGCGCTTGTAGGCCCGCACGAGGTAGTCGCGCTGATGGAGGGGCTCCAGCTCCGGCTCGGGGAGCAGGAGATCCGGGTGAGGCGACCACCACGCCTGGTCGGTATCCGGGCTCACGCGACCGAGGACGTTCCGAGCTTGCGGTGATCCCAGGTCACGACCTTGACCACGTCCATCGTGACCACCACCCGGTTGTTCATCATGGCCTCGACGCGGGCTCGCTTGTCCTCGGTGTAGGGCCCGACGTAGCGCTCGAACATCGAGACTCCGAACGCCCAGGCCGAGTCGGCGTCTTCGAGGATGCGGGCCCGGCCGACCATCTCGACTCCGCGCAGCTCGGCGTAGGCGTCTCCGGCCTCCACCAGAAAGGTGACCCTCGGATCCCGGCGCAGGTTCTGGACCTTCTGGGATTTGCGTTTGGTCTCGACGGCAATGACACCGTCCAAGAAGCCGTACCACATGGCAACGGCGTGGATCGACCCGTCCGGGTGCATCGAGCACATCGCCGCGGTCCGCTCCTGCTCGAGGAAGCCCCGGACCTCCTCAGCGCTCATCTTTATCTCGCTGCGGCGATTGACTCCCATGCGGTGAGCCTGCCACAGGCGGGCCGGTTGGCTCTAACCACACCCGGGCCACTAGGTTTGCTCCCCGCCATGGGATCGCTGATCAAGAAGCGCCGCAAGCGCATGCGGAAGAAGAAGCACAAGAAGATGCTGAAGGCCACCCGCTGGCAGCGCCGCGCCGGCCGCTGACTGGGTGAGTGCCCGGCGACCGGACCTGAGTAAACGAAAAGGAGGCGGCGGCATCACTGCCATGTCGGAACGTCAGAACACTGCATGACACTGCATGGCGGCACTGAGCAATTCGACTCAGGGCAATTCGACTCGGGGTGAGATGCCGCCGCCTCCTCTTCGTCCAAGTAGTCCGGTCGCCGGCGCTCAACGGGCCACCCGCACCACCAGCCGGCCCGGCCCCGGGAAAGCCCCCCGCACGAACCAAGTACCGCCACTACCCGCCAGGTGGGGCGTCAGGCCGCTCGCTTCACCCAACCGGTCCCGCCAGTGGGCCAGCTCCGGGACGACGGCCAGCGCAGCCGGCTCGAGATCGTTGTCCTGCTCTCCGACCGGGCCGCCCAAGCGGTCCCAAGCCCGGTACACCTCGACCGTCGATACGTGAAGGGGAGGCGTGAGGAGGGTGTACTCGTGGCCTTCGACCTGGCCGAAAGGCAGGGGTTCGACGATCTCGCCCACCCCTCGCACCCGGGCCCGCCCCCCGACCAGGCAAAAGGGGACATCGGCTCCCAGGCGAGCTGCTACCAACAGGTCGTCGCAACCGGCCCAACGGAGCACCGCGGCGGCGTCGGCCGACCCCCCTCCGAGGCCGGCTCCCACCGGTATGTGCTTCTCCAGCACAACCGCGGCATCCCGCCCCACCACCTGAAGGGCCCGCACGACCAGGTTCGAGGCTCCCGCGGGAACGGACCCCAAGGCCGGGTCCCGCCCCGCTCCTGGTCCTGACACGGTCAAGCCGGTCCCAGGAGCGATCAACAGCCGGTCGGCCAGGTCGAGGCTGACCATCTCGGCGTCCAGGAGGTGATAACCGTCCTCACGCACTCCCCTAACCCTCAACTTGAGGGTTAGCTTGGCCCGGGCCAGGACGGTGGCGGCGCCAGTCGTGCTCAGGTCGGGTCCCCTCCGAGTGCGGCCCGGCGGGCCTCGGCCAGCCGACCCCAATCCTCCACAGCCAGGTCCTCGGCGCGGGCGGTGGGCGCCACCCCGCTGGCCTCGAAGGCGGCCGGCGGGACCAGCCGTCCGAGGGCCCGGCGCAGCATCTTGCGGCGGGTCGCGAACCCCGCCTGCACCAGCTCGAACAGCTCCCCCGGGGCCGCCACCGACGGGTCAACAGCCGGCGCCGAGCGCCGACGGATGTCCACCAGGACCGACTCCACTTTCGGGCGGGGCACGAACACCGTGGACGGTACCCGAGCCGCCACCGAGGCCTCGGCCCAGTAGCCCACTTTCACGGAGACCGCGCTGTAGGCAGGCGACCCGGGACGGGCCGCGAGCCGCTCCCCCACCTCCCGTTGCACCATCACCAGCATGCGCTCCACAGCCGGCACCAGATCGAGGAGATCCAAGGTCAAAGGGGTGGCGATGTTGTACGGAAGGTTGGCCACGAGGACCCACCCCGGCGCCGGGCCGAGCAGACCGTCCCAATCGGCGGCCATGGCATCGGAGTGCACCAGCCGCACCGAGGGGGGCAGCACCGCCTCCAGTATCGGGACCAGGTGGCGATCGGCTTCCAGGGCGGTTACCGACGCCCCCGTCTCGACCAGAGCGAGGGTGAGCGAGCCCAAGCCCGCGCCGATCTCGAGGACCCGATCGCCCGGCCCCACGCCGGCCAGCCGGGCGATACGGCGCACAGTGTTGGGGTCGGCTACGAAATTCTGCCCGAGAGCCCGGCTGGGCGAGATGCCATGAGCGAGGAGGAGGTCGGTCACCTGGCGGGGCGTGAGGGTCAAATGACCGGATGGTCAGGGATGGGCGGGGCGCCAGGCAGTCCAACGGCACCATGCAGCCCGAATGCAGCAGTGGCGTTGTCCCACGACTGCCGCTCGATCTCCTCGACCGGGACGCCCCGGGCCGACGCCACGGCGGCTCCTACCAGGGGCACCCAAGCGGGCTGGTTCGGGCGGCCCCGGTTCGGGACGGGGGCCAGGTACGGGCTGTCGGTCTCGACCAGCAGGCGATCCGGGGGGCACAGAGCGGCGGCGGCGCGGGTCTCTCCGGCGTTCTTGAACGACACAATCCCAGAGAACGACAAGAACGCGCCCATGTCCAGCCCTCTCCGTGCCTCGGCCGGGCCCCCGCTGAAGCAGTGCAGCACCCACCGGGCGGGTGACGGCGACGAGCCGGCCAGGATGTCAAAGGTCTCGTCCCATGCATCCCGGGTGTGCACGACCAGCGTGAGGCCCAATGAGGCAGCCAGCGCTATTTGCTCGGCGAAGGCAGCCCTCTGGGCGGGCCGAGGCGAGTGCTCGTAGTAATAGTCGAGCCCGCATTCGCCAATGGCGACCACGGTTGGATCGAGGTCAGCCAGCAGCGGTCCCAACGACGCCACCCCGGCCGCCGCCTCGTGGGGGTGCAACCCGACCGTGGCGAAGACCATCCCCGGGTGGGCCCGTGCCACCTCGACCGCCACGGTCGAGGTGGCGAAGTCGGTCCCGACAGTGATCAGGCGGGTGACGCCGGCCGCCACCGCATCCGCCACGGCTGCCGTGGGGACTCCTTCATAGCCGACATGACAGTGTGAGTCGGTCCACACAGGGGCCCCTACGCGTTGATCCGGGGGAACAACGGAGCGCCCCGCTCCACCGCCAGCCCACCCGGGTAACCCCCCCATGAGGCGGCGGCGGCCAGCGGCTGGTCGGTGACCTGCCCGGGCAGGCCGATGCGCCGCCAGATCTCCTGCGAAGCCCGGGTGAGGGCCGGGCTGGCCAGCACGGCGACTATGCGCAACGCCTCGAGGGCATCTCCCAACACCGCGTCGACCTCATCACCGGGCTCGGCCTTCCACGGCTCGGCTACCTCGAGAGCGGCATTGGTCTCTCGTACCAGGCGCCAGGTCGCCTCCAGCGCCTCGCTGGGCGACATGCGCTCCCACGCCGCGGCGGCGTCGGCCCACACGGCGGCGGCCACGTCGGCCAGCTTCGAGGAGGCCGAGGGGGCCGGGCCGATCCCGTCACACTTGCGCTCCACGACGGTGGAGACCCGGGCCAGAAGATTGCCGAGATTGTTGGCCAGGTCGGCGTTGTAGCGCGCCACCATCGCTTCGTAGGAGAAGTCGCCGTCCGGGCCGAACGCTTGGTCGCGGAGGAAGTGATACCGGTAGCCGTCCACCCCGAAGGTCGGCAGGAGGTCGGCGGGCGCGATCTGGTTGAGAGCCGTTTTCGACATCTTCTCGCCGCCCACGAGGAGGTAGCCGTGCACCGCGATCCGCTGCGGCGGATCGATGCCCGCCGCCATCAGCAGCGCCGGCCAGTAGACGCAGTGAAACCGCAGTATGTCCTTGCCGATCAGATGGTGCACCGCCGGCCACCACGCTTCGAAGCGGGCCGGATCTGAGCCGTACCCGATGGCGGTGGCGTAGTTGATCAGCGCGTCGTACCAGACGTAGAAGACGTGGTCGGGGTCCCAGGGCACCGGCACCCCCCAGCTGATCGACGTGCGCGAGATGGAGATGTCCCGCAAGCCCCCCCTGATCAGCCCGACCGCCTCGTTGCGCTTCGACTCCGGGGTGACCGCGCCGGGAACGCTCGAGTACCAGTCGAGAAGACGATCGGTGAACTGCGACAGCTTGAAGAAGTAGTTCTCCTCTTTCAGCAGCTCCACCGGTGTGCGGTGGATCGGGCACAGCTTGCCGTCCACCAGCTCGGCCTCGGCGTAGTAGGCCTCGCAAGAGACGCAGTAGAGACCCTCGTAGGGTCGCAGCTCGATCCAGCCGTTGTCGTAGGCGGCCTGCATCAGCTCCTGGGTCGCCTGGTAGTGGCGGGGCTCGGTGGTACGGATGAAGTCGTCATTCGATATGTCGAGACTGGCCCACACCTCGCGGTAGCGCTGGCTGGTGCGGTCGGCATGCTCCCTCGGGGTCAGGCCGCGGGCTTCGGCCGCCCGCTGCACCTTGAGCCCGTGCTCGTCGGTACCGGTCAGGAAGAAGACCTCGTCGCCGATCAGACGGTGCCAGCGGGCCAGGGCGTCGGCGGTGACGGTGGTGTAGGCGTGACCGATGTGGGGGGCGTCGTTGACGTAGTAGATGGGAGTGGTGACGTAGAAGCGGGCCACGACGGTCGAGGGTAGGACAATCCGGGGCCGCGGCGGTCCTATTACCGCTGGCCCTTCAGCTCCACGGCCACGTCGTAGACCTGCCGCTTGGGCACCGACATCTCCGACGCGACCTCGGCCACGGCCCGGCGCCGGTCGGCCCCGGAAGCCAGCTTGGCGTCCAGCGCGACCGAGATCTCTTCTTGGGACAAAGGAGCACGCTCCTCAGCTGACCCCCTTCCCCGGACAGGCAGCGGTCCGAGGAGGAGAACCCATTCCCCCCGCGGCTGGCGCCCCGCCAACCATTCCGCCGCCCCTCCAAGCGGGCCGCGCCAGGTCTCCTCGTGCACCTTGGTCAGCTCGCGGGTAGCCACGAACGCCCGGTCCGGGCCGCACACCGCGACCAGGTCGGCCACCGTCCGCGCCACCCGGATGGGCGCCTCGTAGATGACCACCGTGACTGCTGTGGCGGCCAGCTCCTCCAGCCGGGCGGTCCGGTCCCGTCCCTTCCTTGGCAAGAAGCCGGCGAAGAGGTACCGCGACGCGGGCAGGCCCGACACGGCCAGCGCCGCGCTCACGGCCGACGGACCGGGCACCACCTCGGGCGGGTAGCCCGCGTCGGCCACGGCCTTCACTATGCGGTCGCCTGGATCGGAGATGCCGGGCATCCCGGCGTCGGTGACCAGCGCCACCGACTCCCCCGAAGCGAGCGCTTCGAGCACCGGGGCGGACATGGCGGCCTCGTTGTGCTGGTCGAGGCGGACCAGCCGGGGAGTGGGAATGGACAGCGCGGAGAAGAGCTTCCGGGTGCGGCGGGTGTCCTCGCAGCACACCACGTCGGCCTCGGTGAGCGCCCGGGCGGCCCGGGGCGAGAGGTCGTCGAGATTGCCGATCGGGGTGCCGATCACGACGAAGCGGCCCGACCCGGTCACACCTGGCGGATCTCCAGGCGGTCCCCGATCCGCAACCGCCACCGGTCGAACGATCCCCGGCTGGCAACCAACAGGCACCGGGAGCCCAGCTGAGGCAAGACGAGGCGGTAGGGGCCCAGCGCGCCGATGCGGCGCACCTCCAGCCTGTCCTGGCCGTCCTGGTTGGTAGAGCCGCACCACGCCACGTCGAGCGAGGCGCGCACGGTCACGGTCTGCAGCAGCGCCGGGCGTTGGATGACCAGCGCGCCCTGGAGCGAGCCGGCCCAGCCCCGCCGGCGGGGCTCTATGGCCGCCAGGACATCGCCGTCACGAAGCAACCACGACACCGCGGTCAGACGTTGAACCGGATCTCGAGAACGTCGCCGTCGACGACTTCATAGTCCTTGCCTTCGACTCGCAGCTTCCCGAGATCCTTGGCCCGGCTCCACGAACCGATCTCCAGAAGCTCGTCCCAACGGATGACCTCGGCCCGGATGAAGCCTCGCTGGAGGTCGGAGTGGATCACGCCGGCACACTCCGGCGCCTTGGCCCCGGCCCGGAACGTCCAGGCCCGGCTCTCCTTGTCGCCCGT
>JAFAWZ010000312.1 GCA_019241495.1 Acidimicrobiales bacterium
CGGGTACCTTCATCCGGGGTCGCCTCGGTCTCGTAGATCTCGGCTTCGTGGCCCAGGCCACGAAGCCACTCGGCCGTCTCCTTGGCCAGCAGCAGGGCGGCGTCACGCTGGCGGTGCACGATGAAACCAACCCTCATGCCACGCTCCCGATCGCCGCGTCGACTCGCGTTCCGGCCACTCCACCGGGTTCGGCGCCGGCCCGGAACCAGGTGAGGAACTCGACGTTGCCGTCGGTGCCGCGCAACGGCGAGACCATGACCCCCATATTGGCGGCTCCAGCCTCCTCGAGGGCGGCTATTGCCGAGAGCAGCACTCGCTGCCACACCGAGGCGTCGCGGATCACCCCCCGGCCCCGGGAAGCCTCGACCCGCCCCGCCTCGAACTGCGGTTTCACGAGCACCACCACGTCGGCCGCGGGAGCGGCCAACCTCATCAGCGGCTGGGCCACCGACCGTACGGATATGAACGACAGGTCCGCCACCACGACCGGGAAGCCGTCCCGAGCCAGCTCGGGCGGCGCGAAGGACCGGATGTCGGTGCGTTCGCGGACATCTACCCTCGGGTCGGCGCGCAGCTTCTCGTGCAGCTGCCCTCTTCCGACGTCCACCGCCACCACGTGTGCCGCACCGGCTTGAAGGAGGCAATCGGTGAAGCCCCCAGTGGAGGCCCCGGCGTCGAGAGCCACTTGGCCCGCTACGTCGATGCTGAAGCCGTTGAGAGCGGCTTCGAGCTTCTCCCCTCCCCTGCTCACGTACCGGGGCGGAGGCCCGGTGACGGTGACCGGTTCACCGGATCCAACCAGCCTGGAGCTCTTGGTCGCCGAGGCGCCGCCGACCAGCACCCGTCCAGAGTCCACGAGACGGGCAGCGTGGGTCCGCGACTCGGCCAGACGGCGCCGGACCAGCTCGGCGTCGAGCCGCCGTCGGCCAGCCAGTGGGTCAGCCCGCCGGTCTCGTGGTCGGCGCCCGTTTCGTGGTCGCCGCCCGTTTGGCTGTCGACCTCTGGGCGGCGGCCCGCTTCGAAGCGGAGGTGGGGGTCGATTTTTCGTCGGCTGCCGACTTCCGGGCGGGCGCCTTCGTAGCACCGGTGGGCCGGCCGGCGTTGGGCTTGGGAGCAGGCTTCGGAGTCGACGCGGCCACCCGCTTCTCCAGGTCGGCCAGGTCCTCCTTGGTGGCCACACCCAGGTGACGCAGCTGGACGTTGATCTCCTTGCGGATGGAGCTGACGAGCTGCTCGGTGCCCTTGCGGCTCCCCTCGATGATCTCGTCGAGCGCACCATGAGCCCGCCCAGAGGTGTCTTCGCCGGCTCGGGACAGCTCCTTGAGGAACTCCTCGGCCCGGGCCCGGGCGGCTTCCAGGAAATCCGCCCCGGCCTCCTGCACTCGTCTCAGCCGGTCGTCAGGCGCCATGCCTCATGGTATCCCCGGTTCCCGGTCGACGAGGGCCCCGGCTCATTGCCAGCTTTCCCCTACCTGGCCAGCTTGAGCTGGGCGTCGACCACGGTCGCCAGGTCGGCACCGATCGTGGCCGGCTCGGGCGAGATGGGCAGGTCCCCGGGCTTGGTGACGCCGGTGAGCACCAGGCCGAACGGAGCGCCGATCCGATCGGCGAAGGCTCCGTCGGTGTCGGCTCGATCCCCGACGACCAGATCGGGTTGGCCGAAGCGGCCGCGGACCAGCTCCGCCATTGGCTCATGTGGCTTGCCCGCCACTTCGGCTCTCCGGCCCGAGCCCACTTCCAGATAGGCAACCAGGGCCCCCGCACCGGGCTCCAGGCCCGACGGTGTCGGAAACGTGGCGTCGGTGTTGGTGGCGACGAACCGGGCCCCCTCCCGGATGGCGCCGGCCGCCGCAGCAAGCTGGCCGAAATCGAGCTGCAGGCTACGCCCGACCACTATGGCCTTGGGACCGGAGTCGAGCGGCACCAGCTCGACGCCCCGGTTCTCTAGCGCTTCCTTCACCCCTCCTCCGCCCACGTACGACACCGGGGTGCCCGGGTCGATCATGGAGGCGGCTGCCTGGGCCGAGGTCACCAGCTCGTCCGGTCCGATGTCGATTCCGGCCGCGGCCAGCCGATCGACGTACTCGGCGACGGTCGGGGTGGAGTTGTTGGTGACGAAGGCCACGCCGACTTTGCTGTCGCGCAACCGGCGGACCGCTTCTGGTGAACCTGCGATGGCATGGCCGGCCAACCACACCACTCCGTCGAGGTCGAATACCCATAGCATCGCATCAGTCTGCTACGCAGGGGACGTGCCCCGATTCGAGCCTTTCCCCGGACTCCGATACTCGCCCTCTCACATCACGTCTCTCGCCGACGTGATCTGCCCTCCATATGACGTCATATCCGACTCGGAGCGCCAAGCGCTCGAAGCCCGCAGCCCGTCCAACGTGGTTCGCCTTGAGCTGCCCCACGGCGACGCCGACCAAGACCGTTACCAGAAGGCCAAGGCCCTCCTGGACGCGTGGCGAGACGGCGGGATCTTCCATCGGGACCCCGAGCCATGCTTCTACGGCTACCGCATGCAGTACGCCGATCCGTCCGGCTCGCCGTGCCAGACCATCGGCGTCATCGGAGCGCTGGGCCTCGAAGCGCCGGGCTCGGGCATCCTCCCCCACGAGGAGACCACCCCGAAAGCCAAGACCGACCGGCTCGAGCTGCTGCGGGCGACGCGGGCGAACCTGTCCCCGATCTGGGGGCTCTCCCCCGCCGGTCTGAGCGCGACCATCCACCCTCCGGCTCACCCGGTGGAGCGGGCGACCGACGGCGACGGGGTCGTCCACGAGCTGTGGCCCATCCGCGACCCGGCCGAGATCAAAGCCATCCGGGATGTGGTGGAGAGCGAGCCGGTGCTGATAGCCGACGGCCACCACCGCTACGAGACGGCTCTGAATTACGGCAACGAGCGGCAGAAGGCCGGTCGGGCCGAGCCCGACGACGACGCCGTGATGGCGCTGGTCGTCGAGCTGAGCGAGGAGCAGCTGACCGTCCAGGCCATCCACCGGCTGCTGGGCGGGCTCCCTGAGGACATCGACCTGGTGTCAGCCCTGGACAAATGGTTCGATATCACTCCGACCGGCCCGGTCGATCGCTCCATCGTGATCCGGATGCAAGAGGCTGGGGCGTTGGCCTTGCTCACTCCCAAGCAGGCCTGGCTGGCTCGGCCTCGACCCGAGGTGACGGCGGCCGCTCAGCACGACTTGGACAGCAGCCGGCTGGACATGGCCTTGGCCGACCTGCCTGATCACCAGCTGGTTTACCAGCACGGATGGGACAACGCGGCGGCCGCGGTGGCTGCCGGTCAGGTCTCTGCCGCGGTCTTGTTGCGGCCCGCCACGGTGGCACAGATCGCCGCGATCAGCCGGGGGGGAGTACGGATGCCCCCGAAGACGACCTTCTTCTGGCCGAAGCCGCGCACGGGGATGGTGATACGGGAGCTGCTCGGCTGAGTGCCCGGGACAGCGCTGAGCTGTGAGCTTGTGAAGTCGCGGTTTTCTGATCTGGTTCTCAGGAACATCACAGGAAGATCATGGGTTGGCCGCGCAGACTTCAACCAGGCAGCCCTTCCTCCCCCGGGGCTGCGATTGGGTCCGGCGCCTCCTCAGCCTGCCCAGATGCCGGGGCCGTCGTCGCGGCAGCGGCGGCGGCCCTGCTGCGTCCGGGAGGGCCGCTCAGCCCACCGACCAGGTGGAGCCGGAGGTAAGAAGCTCGGCCAGGTCGCCGGGGCCCTTGGCGTCGGTTGCAGCGGACACCTGCTGATTGACGAGACTCCCGTAGTCGGGCCGCTCCACGTCGCGGAACACGCCGATCGGCGTCGGGGTGGTCGGCCCCGTGGCCAGCCGCGACAGAGCAAAGGCCAGGCTCGGGTCGGGCCGGTGGGCGTCGTGGACGAGCAGAGACTCCTCACCGACCTCGGCGACGTCGACGACACGGGCTGCCCCGTTGTCGAACACGACCCCGTGCTCACCTTCGGGTCCGAACCGGATGGGCTGGCCGTGATCGAGGGAGATGAGCATCTGGGGCCGGGCGTCCTTGGAGAGGATCTGCTCGAAGGCGCCGTCGTTGAACACGTTGCAGTTCTGGTAGACCTCGACCAAGGCGGCACCCTGGTGCTGGTAGGCGGCGCGGAAGGTCTCCATCATGTGCTTGCGGTCCATGTCGTGGGTGCGGGCCACGAAGGTGGCCTCGGCCCCAATGGCCAGCGACACCGGGTTGTAGGGGTGGTCGAGCGACCCGAAGGGCGTCGACTTGGTCACCTTCCCGGTCTCCGAAGTCGGGGAGTACTGGCCTTTGGTCAACCCGTAGATCTGGTTGTTGAACAGGATGATCGTGATGTTGACGTTGCGGCGCAAGGCGTGGAGGAGGTGATTACCGCCGATCGACAGGGCGTCCCCGTCGCCTGTGATGACCCACACGTGCAGATCGGGCCGGCTCACCGCCAGGCCGGTGGCGACGGCAGGGGCCCGTCCGTGGATCGAGTGCATGCCATAGGTATTCATGTAATAGGGGAACCGGGAGCTGCAGCCGATCCCCGACACGAACACGGTGTCTTCCCGCTTGGCGCCCAGCTCGGGCATGAGCATCTGCACCGCGGTGAGGATGGAGTAGTCCCCGCAGCCCGGGCACCAGCGCACCTCCTGGTCGCTGGTCCAGTCCTTCTTGGTGGTAACCGGGACGACTACGTCGGTCATGGTTCGCTTGCTCGCTTTCAGTTGCTGCTGGGAACGGGGGGAAGCATCTCCCAGATCGCCCGCTCGATCTCTTCGGCGGCGAACGGTTTGCCCCACATCTTGCTCAGGCCCTTGGCGTCGACCAGGAACTC
>JAFAWZ010000334.1 GCA_019241495.1 Acidimicrobiales bacterium
AGGTACTGGACGTACTGGGCGATGGCGGACACCTGCTGGTCGGAGAGCTGACTGGAACCGAACACCGGCATGGGCCTCGGTCCTACGCGGGCCGCTTCGGCGGCCTGGGTGACGCTGGCGTTGTGGAGGGAGGGGACCACGTTGCCCTTGGACAGCATCCCGCCCGATCCGGCCGCCTGGTGGCACTGGGCGCAGTTGACGGCGAACAGCTGCTGGCCCTGCGAGAGGGTCACGCAGTCCGGCGAGCTGGTCGGGGTGGTCTGATCGGCGCACAGCGGCATGACCGTCGGGATGGTCGGCCCGCTCTGGTTGCTCCCGGTGATCCCGGGCAGAGCGTTCACGTACGCGACGAGCTGGCGGATCTGGGTGTCGTTGAAGAACGGGTGGTGGCGGATGGCTTCGTCGTTGGGGGCGTTCAGTGGCATCCGGCCCGTGCTGAGGTAGAAGTCGGCGGCCGCCGCCCCGACGTTCACCAGCGCGGGTGCGCCGCTGACGACACCACCCTGGCCCTGGTAACCGTGGCAGCTCTGGCAATGCGTCTGGTAGAGGACCTGGCCGGCCGCGATGTCGGCCGGGTCGGTGCTGACCAGCGAGCCCTGGCTGTGGGCCGTGCCCCCGGTCATGAACAGCACGGAGAAGACGATGGCGGCCACGCCGAAGAGGGCGGCCGGCCCCGCGACCAGGCGGCGGCGACGGGCGGAATTGATCACAGGAGCTCTCATTTGAGCACGAAGATGGCTACGAACAGGGCGATCCACACCACGTCGACGAAGTGCCAGTAGTAGGAGAGGAATTCGATGGCGGGCATGGTGCGATGCCCGAAGCGGGGGGTTCTGAGCACTCGGGCGGACACGATGATCATCCCCACCAGGCCGCCGGCGACGTGGAGGAAGTGGAACCCGGTGAGGGTGTAGAAGGCCGAGCCGTAGGCATCGGTGTCGATCCCGAAGGGGCGGCCGATGTAGTCGGACACCTGCATGCCTTCGAACAGGGCACCCAGGATGAAGGTGAGAGCGGTCCAACCGACGAAGCCCCACTTGGATCCTCGCACCGCCCGGTACACGCCGTACTGCATGGTGAACGACGACAACACCAACAAGATGGTGGCCACCAGCACGGGGGGAACGTCGAGGACGTCGCCGCGTGGCGGCCAGGGATGGTCCTGGGCCCGGATGCTGAAGTAGGCGGCAAACAGCCCGGAGAAGAACATCAGCTCCGAAGCCAGCCAGACGATGACCCCTACCTGAAGGAGCTTCGGCCGGTAGAACGCCGGGTCAACGTGCCGTATCGCGGGGGCGGGGACGGTCCCCGAGGTGGATATTGCAGTCACTGGCCCATATTTCTAGACGACTGGTCGCCGGAACCCCAAACCAGGACGGCGCTATCCTGGGCGCCGATGCTGCCGATCGTGCCCGTCGTGGTGATGGCGGCAACGGCCGCTTGGTACGTGAGGTCGCTGAAGGCCGAACGGGCCGCCTGGGGCCCGTTCCGCAGCCTGGCGATCGGCATGGTCTTGGCCGCTCTGTTGGCCGGTGCCTTGGACGCGGCGTCGAGCTCGCGCACCAATTTCACCGCCTACGCGCTGCAGCAGATCCTCGTCGGCCTGGCCGCTCCCCTCTTCCTCCTCCTGGCCGGGTTCCGCCTCCCGCGCCCCGCGACGGTGAACCCCGCGGTGGCTGGGATCCTCCATGCCGCTTCGCTGTTCGGGTTGTACTTCACCGGTTTCTACGGCACCTCGGTGCGCGACCCGGCGGTGCTGCAGGCCGTGTACCTGATGTGGCTCGGGACCGGGTTGCTCTTCTGGCTGCCCGTCATCACCACCCGCCTGGGGTTCTGGCCCCGCATCTTGTACCTGCTCCTGGCCTTCCCGCTGTGGGCCGTCTTCGGCATGGCCCTGGAGAGCGAGACGACCACCATCGCGGCGGGCGTGACACTCAGTGACCTGCACCTCGGTGCGGCCATCCTCTGGGTGGCCGGCGAGGCGCTCGCCCTGCTCGGCGCGCTGGCGGTGTTCGTCCTGTGGCTCGACGACGACGAGCGCCGGGTCCGCCGCCACGACCAGGCCAGCGAAGAGGCAGCGGCCCGCCAGCTGGCCCTGTGGAGAGCGGCCCGCGACGCCGCGGCGCGCGCTTCTTGACCGACCTCGTCACCCTCGACGATCTGCTCGCCGCTCGGGCCCGCCTCAGGGGGGTGCTGAGCCCTACCCCCGCGGATCGCTCCGAGTCGCTGTCGCGCCTGGCCGGCCGCCCGGTCCTGCTCAAGCCCGAGTACCGCCAGCGGACTGGGTCGTTCAAGATCCGGGGGGCGTACAACCACATCTCCCAGCTCCCGCCGGGCCAGGCCGTGGTCGCCGGCTCGGCCGGCAACCACGCCCAGGGAGTTGCCCTGGCCGCCGCTCTCACCGGGCGGGAGGCGACGATATTCATGCCCGAAGCGGCCGCCCTGCCCAAGGTCGAGGCGACCCGCGGCTATGGCGCCACCGTCAGGCTGGAGGGTCAGGTCGTCGACGAGTGCATCTTGAGAGCCCGGCAACTGGCGGCCGAGACCGGAGCGGCGTACGTCCCTCCCTTCGACGACCGTGAGGTCATCGCCGGTCAGGGCACGATCGGCCTGGAGCTGCTCGAGGAAGTGCCCGAGGTGGAGGCCATCGTGGTGCCGGTCGGCGGCGGGGGCCTGGTGTCGGGCGTCGCCGCGGCGGTGGCCCTGTCACCCGTGTCGGGCTCCCGTCCCCGAGTGGTGGGGGTGGAGGCGGCGGGTGCGCCAACCGTGACAGCTGCCCTCGCGGCGGGCCGTCCGGTGGCCCTCGAGCGGATCTCCACCATGGCCGATGGGATCGCGGTGGGCTCTTGTAGCGAGATCACCCTCGCCCACATCCGGGCCTTCGTCGACGAGGTGGTCACCGTGGACGAGGAGGAGATCAGCCGGGCCGTGCTCCTCTCAGTGGAGCGGGCCAAAGCCGTCGTCGAGCCAGCCGGGGCAGCCGGACTGGCGGCCATCGCGGCCGAGCGGATCGGGGGTAGCGGGCCGGTGGTGGCGGTGCTGTCCGGCGGGAACGTGGATCCGTTGCTGCTCACCAAGCTCGTGCAGCACGGCTTGTCGGCGGCCGGGCGCTACCTGGCCATGCGGATAGTGGTGACCGACCGGGTGGGGGTCCTGGCTTCGCTCGCCGGCGACCTGGCCCGCCTACGCCTGAACGTGCTCGATGTCGAGCACCACCGCAGCGGTCTCCGCCTCGGGGTCAACGAGGTCGAGATCCTCGTGACGGTGGAGACCCGCGACCGGGCCCACCACCACCAGATCATCGAGGATCTGAAGGCCCATGGCTACCACATCGAACCGGCGAGTTAGACGCCACGGCCGGCGGCGAAGCCGTCAGATACCGCCGGCGGCGAGGGCGCCGGTGCTCAGTACCTGACTTCCCATAGACACAGCCCATGGGCGGGAGCCAGAGGGCCGGCCTGTTGACGCGACCTCGAGGCCACGACGGTCGTCATTTGTCCGGCTTTGCGCTTGCCCAGACCCACGTCGACGAGCATCCCGACGACGGACCGCACCATCTGATGGCAGAACGCCGACGCTTCGATCTCGAAGCGGAGCATCCCCTCTCCCAGGTCGGTCCAGCGGGCGTCGCGCACGTTGCGGACAAGCGAGGCGCCCGGGACGGGGGGGCGGCGGCAGAACGCCGAGAAGTCGTGCTCGCCGTGCAGGGCATCGCAGGCCAGGCGCATGGCGTTCAGGTCGAGGGGGGCGGCCACGTGCCAAGCGGTGCGGGAGCTGAAGGGGTCGGCCACCGGGTCGTTGCGGATGGTGTACCGGTACACGCGGCCCATCGCCGAGCGGCGGGCGTCGAAGCAGGGGTCGGCCAGCTCAGCGGAGCGAACGACGACGGCTGGCCGGAGGGCCCGGTTGACCGACCGCTGCAGCCCGGTCACGTCGACGCCGGCGCGCGAGTCGAAGCTCACGACTTGGCCCCACGCATGCACCCCGGAGTCCGTGCGCCCGGCGCAGGTCAGCTCGACGGTGTGGCGCAGGTAACGTTCGAGGGCGCCGGCGAGAAGGCCGCCAACGGTGGCCACGCCGGGCTGGATGGCGAAGCCGTGATAGCCGGTACCGTCGTATGCGAGCAGGAGCTTGACCCGGCACGTCGGCCCGGCGGTCACTGCCGCTGGCGCCTCGTCGCCGGCCTGGGCAGAGAAGAGGGTCAGAGCCGGCCTCGCTCGCCGGGGCGGCTAGACGAACTCGAGGCGGGCCATAGGGGCGTTGTCCCCGTGGCGCGGGCCCAGCTTCAAGATGCGGGTGTAGCCGCCGGCCCGGTCGGTATAGCGGGGGCCGATCTCCTCGAAGAGCTTGTGGGCCATGTCCTTGTCCCGGATGAGGGCGACGACCTGGCGCTGCAGGTGCACGGCCTGCTCCTCGTCGGCCTGCGCCTTCTTGGCCTTGGTCACGCACTTCTCGACGATGGGGCGCAGGTACTTGGCCTTGGCCTCGGTGGTGACGATGGCCTCCGCCGCGATCAGCGAAGCGACCAGGTTACCGACCATGGCCTTTTGGTGCTCGGCGTCCCCGCCGAAGCGGGGCCCTTTCTTGGGACGGCCCGGGAGGGTGCTCACCGTCTCTCCTAGCCTTCCTTCGAGCGCAGGGACAAGCCCCGCTCGTCGAGCTTCTGCAACACCTCGTCGAGGGACTTCTGCCCGAAGTTGGTGATGGCGAGGAGGTCGTCCTCGCTCTTTTGCACCAACTCGCCCACGGTGTTCACCTGGGCTCGCTTCAGGCAGTTGCGGGGCCGTTCCGACAGGTCGAGGTCCTCGATGGGCAGGTCCAGGTCGGGAGAGCCGCTGGTGGCGGCGCCGACGTCGCCGAGCTCGAGGCCCTGCGGGCTGTCGCTCATCTCGGCTACCAGGCCGACGAGGGAGCGGAGCGTGTCGCCGGCGGAGGCGAGGGCCTCGCTTGGCGATATGGACCCGTCGGTGGTGATGTCGAGGACCAGGCGGTCGTAGTTGGTGGACTGCTCGACCCGGGTCGGCTCGACGCTGAAGGCGGCCACCCGGATCGGGGAGAAGATCGAGTCGACGGGGATCACCCCAATGGTGGACGAGCGCTTGTTGCGGTCGGCACTGGCATAGCCCCGGCCCCGCTCGACGGTCAGGTCGCAGGCCAGGCGGCCCTTGGAACTGACAGTGGCAATGACGAGATCGGGGTTCAGGACATCCACGTCGCTGGTGGTGACGATGTCACCCGCGGTGACAGTGGCCGGACCCCTTGCGTCGAGACGCAAGGTCACCGGCTCGTCGGTGTACACGGACAACACGATGTCCTTCAGGTTCAAGATGATGTCGGTGACATCCTCTTTCACCCCCGGCAGGGTCGTGAACTCGTGGAGGGCCTCGTCGAAGCGGACCTGGGTGACGGCGGCGCCGGGGATCGACGACAGGAGCGTGCGGCGCAGAGCCACGCCGAGGGTGTGGCCGAAGCCGGGCTCCAGCGGGCCGACGGCGAAACGTTGGCGGTTGGCGCTCTCCTCGCCGAGAGGCTCGACGGTCGGGCGTTGAATGATCAGCATGGTCTGTCCTAAGTGGGGAGTTGCTACTTCTTGGAGTTGCTACTTCGAGTAGAGCTCGACGATCAACGACTCGCGCACGGGCACATCGATGTGCTCACGCAGCGGCTGATCCAGAATGGTGACCTCGTGACCCTCCGAACCGGTCTCGAGCCACGGGGGTACCTGGCGGTCCAGGGTATCGAGGTTATGCCGGATGACGATCATGTCCCGGGCCTTGCCCTTGAGGCCCACCACGTCGCCCCGGCGCAGGCGGTAGCTGGGGATGGTGACCCGCTTGCCGTTCACGACGACGTGGCCGTGGCGGACCAGCTGGCGAGCCTGGGCCCGGCTGGCGCCCCAGCCGGCGCGGTAGGCGACGTTGTCGAGACGCAGCTCGAGCATACGCAGCAAGTTCTCGCCGGTGATTCCCTGTTGGCGGTTGGCCTCTTCGTAGAGGTTGTGGAACTGCTTCTCCAGCACGCCGTAGATGCGGCGCGCCTTCTGCTTCTCCCGCAGCTGGGTGAGGTACTCGGAGCCTTGGCGCATGCGGTCCCGGCCGTGCTCGCCGGGCGGGTACGGGCGGCGTTCGATCGGGCATTTGAGGGAGTCGCACTTGGGCCCCTTCAAGAACAGCTTCATCTTCTCCCGCCGGCACAGCCGGCACACGGGTCCCGTGTAACGGGCCAACTCAGGCTCCCTCTTTCCTAGACACGGCGCCGCTTCTTGGGCCGGCACCCGTTGTGCGGGATGGGGGTCACGTCCTTGATGCCGGCCACCTCGATGCCGGTGTTCATCAGGCTGCGGATGGCCGTCTCGCGCCCCGATCCGGGTCCCTTGACCAAGACCTCGACCTTGCGCACCCCGTGCTCCATGGCCCGCCGGGCGCAGGCCTCGGCGGCCAGCTGGGCGGCGAACGGCGTGGACTTGCGGGATCCCTTGAACCCCACGTTGCCGGCACTGGCCCACGCCAGCACGTTGCCGTCCGGATCACTGATCGAGACGATGGTGTTGTTGAAGGAGCTCTTGATGTGGGCGACCCCGTAGGTGACGTTCTTACGCTCGCGGCGGCGGGGGCGACGCCCGCCCGGCTTGGGCTTAGCCATCGATGCTGCTCATCATTTAGTGCTTGCGGACCTTTTTCTTTCCGGCGACTGTCTTCTTCGGGCCCTTGCGGGTTCGGGCATTGGTATGGGTGCGCTGGCCGTGAACCGGCAGCCCGCGACGGTGGCGGACGCCCTGGTACGAGCCGATCTCCATCTTGCGCTTGATGTCCTGCGACACATCCCGGCGCAGGTCGCCTTCCACCTTCAGGTTGGCGTCGATCCAGTTGCGGAGGCGGGTCACCTCCTCGTCGGTCAGGTCCCGGACCCGGGTGG
>JAFAWZ010000111.1 GCA_019241495.1 Acidimicrobiales bacterium
GCCATACCGGGCCAGTCCGGTGGGAGTCCGAGGCAGAAGTCCATCGGGGTAGACGGAAGCGGCCGCGCCTCGACGGAAAGGTCGAGGCTCGCCAGCCAGTCGGGTTGGTGGGTGGTGGCGACGTCGGGTTCGAGGGTTGTCCAGAGCCGGGGCCGGGTCGTGGTCACCGTCCACGGGCTGAGTCCTGCCGCCGTCACGACCTGGGGCACGTTTCCGTATCGCCAGCCGGCCTTGGTCAGCCAGAACCCCTCCTGAAAGAGGCTGTCGGGGCGAAGAGGGCTTTCGTGGGGTCGGTATGACGAGACCCCGTAGACGGCCTGCTCGAACTCATAGTCCTTCGTCGGTAGATCGTGTTCGACAAGACCGCTACGACGAGTGGCGCGTCGAGCTGACCGTACTTGTTCTTCTTCGAGTCGAGTGCTCGACGGATACCGGTGACGTTGTCGACCACCACCGCCTCGCCCGGCCCGAGCATGCCAAGCGCGGAACGGGCTTTGCCGCGAGCCTCTTCCTTGAGCGGAAGGGCGTGGAACTCCAGGTACCAGCCTTCGTCATCCCAATCGAGGGAGGGCAAGGCGTCGAAACCCGCCGACGTTCGAGTTTCCACGGATCGCGCCACCGTGTCGGCATCGAGGCCGTCCAACCATGCTTTGAGCGTTTGGCGTAGACGCTTGGTCGCCAACGCCTTCGTTCCGACCGTGTAGGTGGACAACTCGAGAGCGAAGTCCTGCACCTCAAGATCGTTCAGGATCTGGTGCACGTCCTGTAGGCGGCGGTCCTCGGCGATCGCAGTTGGGGCTTGGCCGACGCTGACGGCTTCGAGGTAGAAGCTTTCGCCGTCGCGGGTCATGCGGAAGTCGGGGCGCGTTGGTCGGCCGGGAATGTCGGGATGGATCTCGATCTCGTAACCCGAGCATCGGTAGGCCTCGTGGAGGAAGAGCTCCCAGAACGCGGACTCCATCTGGCGGTCATCCGCTCGAAGCGCACCGCGGAGATCATTCTTCGCGGCCTGCGGAAGGTGGGAGAACCAGTCTTCGATGAGATCGCGCACCCGCTCGAAATACTGGGAGGCCGAGCGGTTCAAGAACGCGAACCTGCCCTCATTGTGCCGGGCGGGGGTGGCGTCAGTCCGCGGTAGATCGTCGAAGACCTTGATTTCCATAGGAAGGTCGCTCCTCGTTATCGAATGTCGAGCCAGCTGAGGTGGCCTCGGGCGGCCGCCCTGCTCGTTGCTTCTTGGGCGGCGCGCCTCGCCCCGTTATCGGGGCTTGCCAGCGCGGTGCGGATGATCGTGGTGGCGCTCTCGTCCCACAGCGAGAATCTCCACCCGTCACTCTCGTGGTCGACCATGTCCGCGAGCAGTTCCACAGCGGAGCGAGGGTGATCAGCTGAGAGGGCAGCGAGTTGCTCGATAACCATATGGGCGGGTTCTGCGGCTCCGGCGAGGGAAAGGGCGTCGCGGAGTCCGTCGAATCGGCGCTCTGCCGGCAACCGGGTGGAACAGAACCACCAGCCGTAGGCGGAGAGCTCCTTGGACCGTTGGGTCTGCGCGGCCTGGACACGGCTGTCCCACAAAGCGAGGAGCCGGTCGAGGACCGCTGGTTCCAGTGGCGGTCCGTCTTGAGCGAGGCCCCGGCCGACCGATTCGAGGGCCAGTCGTCGCGTCTCGTCGTCGGCACCGTCGAAGAACGCGCCGAGCAATCCCTCGTCGAGGGCGAGCTCGCCAGACCAATAGAGGTTCATGAGATGGTTGGCGAGCGCGTGATCTCTGCCCTGGTCCCGGCGGTCCTCGCTTTCGGGCGTGAGCCGGGCGACGGCCAGGGCGTACTGGTCGCGCAGGGCCAGCCAGGTTGGCTTATTTCGGACTCCTCGCCACAGGTATGCGTCCCACGCCGCCTCCCAGAGCCGGCGCAGGGGCTCTTCGGCCGGGAAGATTCGGGCGGCTGCCCCTTCGGCCCACCCTCTGTCGAAGGCCAGCAGGTTGCTGAATTCGCGCCCAAGGACGGCACGTACCGCTACCGATGGGTCGGCGACGGGGTCGAGGTGTTGTTCGATCAGGCTGGTGATCTCGCTGAAGGGATCGTCGGGGTGGTTCTGGTACACCCAGACCCCGTACTGCACGGCGGTATCGACGGCCCTCGGTCTCACGCTGTTGAGCGCTAGGTCGTCGGGGCTCATGTTCGGCGGCCCGAAGCGCTCCTCTTCGACAGGCGTGGGGTGGGGGTCGCGCGCCACGACTGCGATCAGATCGAATATCCGCCGACGATGTTCCTCTCCAGGCCGGTGAGGACCGGTGAACCCGGAGGTGAGGAGACGCATGACGTCCAGACGCGCCCATCCCCATCCGTCGGTGGTGCTGTCATCTGGGGTCTGCGATCGAGGGTGCGACACGACCGTCTCGCACAGGTCGATCACCTGGTGCCAGTCGAGCGCCTCGCCGCTGGTGAGGGCGCGCACGATTCCGTTCAGGGCGCCGTGGGCGTACTCGACGTCTAGGTCTCCGAGCTGGCGTGCCTCAAGGAGGTAGCGGGACGGGTCGGCCGCCACCACATTGGTCAGCGTCTGCGCGAGGCCGCCCTTTGAGGGGCCGAGGAACTCGGGCGACGGTTCGAATGCGGCGAGGTAGGCGACGAGGTCGTCGATGCTCAGAGTTGCCAGTTCTTCTGCGTTGGTGGGGCTGCGCTCGGCGACTGGGCCGCCCGTGAAGAGTGGGGCGTCGGAGGGTCGCGGTGGACCGTTCTCAGCCACGAGCGCTTCGTAGCGCTCGGCCCAATCTTCGGGAAGTTGCCCGGCGAGCGGGGCGAGCCGATCGCGCTGCCAAATCTCGACATAGGTCTGAAGCTCTTCGGTCGTCGGCTCCCGTCCCTGCGCTTGGCGCACCCACTCGATGTGTCCGTCGACGTGGCTCGGGCCTCGCTCCACCAAGGCGAGGATCGCCCGCTGTGCTTCGGCGTCGAGACCCGCGAAGCGAGCGGCAAGGAGTCGGTCGTATTCCGGGCGGAGCTGCAGGTCGTCGAAGACGGCCGGATCGGTCAGCTGTATTCGGATCTCGGGCTCGTCGGCGGTTGAGCGGACGAGCAGGTCGAGGCTGAGCCGGCGGAAGATCGACCACTTCTGGGTGCCAAGGAGATCCAGCAGCGGACCCATGTCTGCTGGGACTTCGGCGGCTCGGGAGGCTAAGGCATGGCTGAGCGCAGTCGTGAGTCTGCTCTTGATTCCGAGGTCGTGGCTGAACCCGCCAGGGGCAATGGCCCGGTGCCAAACGGAGGAGAAGTCTTGGCCCTCCTCGATCATCTCTGGTGAGGCCGAGACGGTGATCGCTTCCTCCAGCAGGCCGGCGAACAGTTCGATCACCGGCTGGCCGATGGCGGCGGCCAGTGGCGTGGTGTGCCGTTGGAGGATCGATTCGTAGGTGTGCTCATCGATACGCAGTCGGGGCTCTCGCATCGAGCGAACGAACTCCGATGGCAGGTCGCTCTCCTCCGGCTCAACGGGCTCAGCCGGCTCGAAGCTCAGGAGAGCGCGCGTCAACGCCAGTGCCGACTTAAGGTCCCCAGCTTCGCTGAAGGCACCGATGAGCTCGGCGAGCCGCATGGGAAACCCGATTCGGTAGCGGGCCTCGAGGGTTGCCGCCAAACGAGGGACCAGCTGTGCCGCATTGGCGACCGGAAGCGCACGGCCAATGTCAACGATCCCCGAGTTCACAGCGGCGTTGTCGGTCGTTGGGATGGCCTTTGCTATCTCGGTCACCTGGTCGGGCTGGACCGTTGCCATGCGGACGAGGTAGCGCAGCTGGGGCCACGGCGGGAAGCCGACGGTGTTGTCGTCGTGCAACTCGGGCTGGGGCGGCTCGGCGAACAGTCGGGCGCGCCGCAGCAGGGGCAACCACGAGGGGTCGGCGATGCCTTCGAAGAACCGTCCGAGCGCAACGAAGTCTTGCGGGACGCTGGTCAGCAGGAACTTGACGTCGTCCGCGGTGGCTGGGGCCTTGACCGCCAACTGGTCCAAGGTGGCAATGACCGAGGCGAAGTTGGCTTCCATCTTGTCGAGGACGTAGTCGAGAATGCCTTGGAAGTCGTCGAAGAACTGGGTGACGGTGTCGGTCACGGGGGCGGGGTCGGCGAGGTTCCGCCGGTGCGCCCGCCCGTGGTAGCTGCCGGCCTGGCGAAGCCACTCCTTGGCGACGGGGTCTGTGATCGGGATTCCGAGTGCGGCGAGGATGGCACGGATCTCGTCCTTGTGACTACTGCCGCTCTCCTTCGCATCTTCGTCGGCCGCTGGCGCGCTACTTGCTGAGAGCGGAACCAGCACGTCACGTAGTGCGGACTCGATCTCCCTCATCAGATGGGCCACCAAGTGGGTGGTGGACTGGAACCGTTCGGGGTCGTCCATGAGGTCGCAGGCGTCGCGGTAGAACGCCGTCGGACCGGGTCCGACCAGCTTGCCGAGCCTCCAGCGGATCCGGAGCCGGCGGGGGTCGGGCGGCGGTCCCGATGGCAGCGGCTGGCCGGGGTCCTCAGCCACTACCCACCTCGGGCGTGGAGATCGGCTGTACGAGTTCGGCAAACGGCGGCACGCCGAGGCGGTCAAGCGCCCAGTCCAGCCAGGAACCCTCGGTGGCGTACCAGCTCGACCACTCCGCACGTTGTCGCGTCGCGGCTTTGTTCGGCCCGGCCACGACGATCGATTCCCTCCAGAAGGGTGGTTGGGTCGTGCAGACGAGACTCGTGGCATTGCCGTCCAGGTTCTCCCAGGTGTTTTCTGCCCCGACGGTCGAGACGGCGGTGGGGGTGCTTGAGAGGACGATTCCGGCTACATGGTCGAAGGCAGCCAGCTCTGCCGAGAGACCTCGGGCGAGACGTTCGTGCAGACGGCGCCGGGGATAGTCGGGCGGCACGGCGAGCGCCCAGAACTGCGAAGTCTCGTCGAACCGCAGCCACAGCGGGTGCTCGCCGCGGCCCTGCTCCGCCTTGGCCTTGAGGGCGGTGGTGATGCGTCGCCACTCGTCGCCGTGGCGGATGGTCGTCGAGTGTCCGGCTCCGGTCGTAGGCCAGCCAGGTTGGATGACAAGGTGCCCACCCCAGGGTGGAGTCGTCTCGATCACGAGTCCCGACCGCGCTACATCCGCGGCCAGGCGGGCCAGCTCTTCAAGCCATGCGTCGAGCTTGTCATCCTCGGCTCCTGGCTCGACCTCGCCGTCGAAGGTGACCCGTTCGCGTGACTCAATCGCCATGAGGGCCATCGAGACCCGGCGGCTGAAGGAAAGATCCTCGCTGGACTGCTGGTCCAAGAGGAAACCCTTTACTTCGACGAGCATGGCGTCGTCCGCTCTGACAACGAGCAAGTCGGTTCGGCTGCCCGCGTTGCCGACGCCAGGTTCGAACGTCACTCCCCAACCGGCGCGCATTGCCAACCCACCGACCTCGAGCTGGAGGAGGCTGTGCGCGAAGTGCCCGAGGTCCCGGCGCATGTTTCGGCGGAGGTCAGCGATCCCGGAGACACCCTGCAAGAGACGAAGTCGCGACCCCAGATCCAAGAGGCGCGCGTAGACGTGCGGGACGTCGTTGGAGGGCCACCAGTGCCAAGACATGAGTGGCAGTCCCGACCTGGACGATCTGGTGCCATTCGGCAGGAATCGTGCGAGCCAGTCCTCGCCCAGGTATTCGGCGACAGCGTCCACCGCGGCACGGACAGCCTGTTTGCCAACATCGGTGAGCGCGTTCGAGCGTTCCACGGGCGCCGACCACAAATCCCAGGTCAGCTGGACTTCCCCTCGCTCGATGGCGAGCCACGCCTCGACCTCTTCCGTCTCCACAGATCTGAGTGTCGCGCGGGCCTGAGACAACCATCGCGCCATCTCACCCGGGCCACCGATGCAGGTTGCTGTTCTCGCCTCGGGAGGCGCGCCTGATTGACCTTCAGGTAGGAGGTAGCACGCTGGGCCTGGTGGCGCCCACGTAGATGTCGCTCCCGAAGGACGCTCCGACCGTTGGGGGGAACGGTTCGACTCGGACGTCGACGCCGGTGTAGGGGGCGTCGACCATGACGGTTTGGCTGCCTTCGGTCCCGACGTAGATCCCGACGTGGGTGACGTCGTCGGGTCCCCCGCCGAAGAAGACGAGGTCGCCGGGTTCGAGGGGTGTCCCGGGCGGGAGCTGAGGGCCGGCGTCGTATTGGTCTTGGGCGACTCTGGGGAGGGTGATCCCGGCGGTCTTGTAGGCGGCTTGGACGAGGCCGGAGCAGTCGAAGCCGACACCGGGGGTCTCGCCGCCCCATATATAAGGAGTACCGACTTGGGCGAGGGCCCAGTCGACGGCGACGCCTCCGGCGGTGCCGGCGGCGACGGTCTGGGCCTGGGTTTCACCGAGCGATCCGGCGAGGGTGATGACTTGGGTGACGTAGGCGTCGGAGTGGTTGTAGGCGAACACGGCGGCGTCCAGGTTGGCGCCGTTGGCGGCGCCGTTGGCACAGAGGTCTCGGGCGGCGGCGTAGTCGGCGTCGAGCTGATCGTAGGGGGAGGGCGGGTTGGCACCGCCGGGCGGGACGGGCTGGTCGTATTCGGCGTAGGTGGCCGGCTCGAACTGCATGGGGCCTTCGGCGCCCGCACTGTTGGCGCCGGACTGCACGCCGGGGAGGGTGGAGGTGCCGTTGTCGGATTCGACGGTGCCGATGGCGGCGAGCACCGTCCAGGGCAGGCCGGGGCAGGTGCCGGCGGCTTGTTGGTAGTCGAGGAGGCTGGCGGCGGACATGAGGTCGTGAGCGACACCACTGGCAATGCTGTCGCCGCCGCTGAGCAGCGAGGAGACACCGGCGCCGGCTCCGGCGGCGAGGAGCACGACGAGCATCAAGAAGCCGGCGGCTCCGGCGGCGAGCTTGTTGGTCAGGGATCCGGTGGTGCTGTCGGTCAGTGCTACCTCCAGGGGGTGTGGGCCAGCTGGGCCAGGGTGAGGCGGGGGCCGCGGGCGCTGACGGGCTGCCAGACGGCGGTGTCAGGGGCGAACCCGGGTGTGCGGGCGGCGGTGGCGACGGGGACGGCCGGGTGGGTGAG
>JAFAWZ010000224.1 GCA_019241495.1 Acidimicrobiales bacterium
CACATCCGGCTGCTGGCCGGCGGGCTCGGGTCCGCGCGACCCGGGCCACAGGGTTGCCACCGCGGCGCGGTGGGTGGTCACCGGCACCACAACCTGGCCGTCGACGCGGAGGAGGTCGGCCGACACCGCCCCTCCGTCGAGCGAACAACGGGTCGCCCCGGCGAGCAGCGGGCGGTCGAGCTCGGCAGCCAGGCGGGGGGCCAGGTCCCGGCCGTCGGGCGAAGCCGGCAGGATCAACAGCTGCACTCCGGCCAGGGCAGGGGCCAACGCACGCGCCGCCGCCCCGGACGCACACACGGTCGGGGCCAGCCACACCCTTCGGGCACTCGGCAGAGCGTCGATCCCCGGCCCGGGGTCGTCTCCAGCGAGAAGTACGAGGCCTCCCGCTTCGGCCACCGCTTCGTCCGCGCCCGCCGGCACCCGCCCGGCCCGGGTGAGCACCACAGCCAGGACGTCATCGGCTACCACTGAGGCGGGCAACTCCTTCACAGCGACACCGCCACCCGGTAACCCTCGATCACCGCGGCGTGGGCCCGTCGCGGAGCCAGGCAGTCCCCGATGCGGTGAACGGGCACCGGGCCGTCGCGCATCTCCCGCCACAGGCCGTCCTCGGGCTGTTGGTGGGTCACCGACACCACCCAGTCGCACACCCTGTCGCGGTTCGTCCCGGTCGGATGGTGCTGCAACCGGACAACCAACTTGTCCCCCTCCCGGTCCACGCCCATGGTGACAAGGTCGGTCGCCTGGCCGATCCCCTTGGCATGGGCCCGGACGTTCCAAGTCTCGAGATCGAGCGTTATCCCCAGGTCCTGGCCCACCACCATGGCGTTCGTGACGACCTCGACCTGGCATCCCCGGTCGGCCAGCAGCTCAGCCACCGAGGTGGCCTGGTGGAACCCGAGCTCGTCGACCACCAGCACCCGGCCACCCGGCTCGGCCCGCCTTTCGAGCACGTCTCGTACATCGACGACCCTCTCGTCGGCGCCGGCCCACCACGGCCGGGCCGGGCGGGCCCCCGTAGCCACGATCAACACCTCCGGCGCCAGGTTCATGACCATTCCCGGATCGGCCTCCAGGCCCGTCTGGATGTCGACGCCAACCCGTTGCGCGGCAACGATCAGATTGCGGGTGATGTCGAGCAACTCGGCCCGCGACGGCACGCTGGCCGCCGCCGGGATCTGGCCCCCCAGTCGGTCCTGCCGTTCGAGCAGGGTGACCCGATGGCCCCGCTCCGCGGCGGTGACCGCCGCTTGCAGTCCGGCCGGACCGCCACCTACTACGACCGCCCGGCGGCCGACCCGCCGAGGTCGTGGGACCGATAGCGACTCGCGGCCGGTGCGCGGGTTCTCGATACAACCCAGCCAGCGGTTCAAACCCATCCGGCCCACGCACTCCTGGTTGCACGACAGGCAGGTGCGGATGTCGGTCTGGTGGCCCGAGCGAGCCTTGGCCGCGAAGTCGGCGTCCGCGATCTGGCCCCTGACCACACCGACCAGGTCGCAATGGCCCGCCGCCAAGGCCCGCTCCGCTTGGAGGGGATCTTTGAAGCGGCCCACCCCGATCACCGGCAGGGACACCGCCTGGCGGATGGAGCTTGGAATGAACAAGGCGTAGCCAGGCGGTATCTGCATGCTCGCCTCGATCATGAACAGCGTGGCGGTGGCCACCCCGATGGACGTGTTGATGTAGTCCACCGCGGCGGTTGTCTCGACCATGCGGGCCACCTCGACGGCGTCGTCGATGGTGGTCCCTCCTTCGATCAGCTCGTCGCCGCACAGGCGCACGCCGAGCACCTTCTCCGGCCCGATGGCTTCCCGCACCGCCTGCACGATCTCGAGTAGCAGCCGGGCCCGGTTGGCCAGGCTCCCGCCGTAGTCGTCGGTGCGCTGGTTGGTGGCTGGGGAGAGGAAGCCCCGCACGATCGACGAATGGGAGCACTGGAGCTCGACGCCGTCGAAGGCCCCCCTCATGCAGTGCTCCGCGACGAGGGCGTAGCCAGCCACGATCTCGGCGATCTCGTGGGCCTCCACCGCCTTGGGCACCTCCCGGAAGAGGGGATCGGGCACCTGGCTAGGTGCCCACACCGGCAGCCGGGTGTACATGGACGACGCCTGGCCACCGTTGTGGTTGATCTGGGCCAGGATCGGCACGTCGTAGGCGTGGACCGCGTCGGTGATGCGCCGGTAGCCCGGGATCACGTCGGGATGGAAGCCGTGGATCAGCTTCTCGTACGGCCAGTCGGTGGGGTGGGTGGAGTGCTCCTCGGTGATGATCAGGCCGGCCCCACCCGCTGCCCGGGCCGCGTAGTACGCCGCGTGCTGCTCGCTCGGGCGGCCGTCCCGGGTGGCGTAGTTGGTCAAATGGGCCGAGAAGACCAACCGGTTCCTGACGGTCAAAGATCCCAGCCGCATGGGTGAGAACAGGTGCCGGTAGCGACCCCCGGCGCTCACGACCTGACCCCCACCGCCACCGGCGAGGCAAGGAGCTGCAAGGCCACCCGGCGCCCCTCGAGGATGGCCTCCAGGAGGGTGCGAGGGGCCACGCAGTCACCCGCCCGTGCTACAGACGGGCCGGCCCCCGCCATGGACATATTGGACAACTGCACGTACAGCTCGTCGTCGGCCACCCGGTGCCCGCAGTCGATCACCACCTCGCCGGGGATGTCGGTCGCCTGGCCGGTCCAGCAATCCTCGACCGACACGACCGAGCCGGAAACACTTCGCACCACCGACCGGAGCTGGCGGCGCACCCCGGCCCGCTCCAGCCGTACGTTGGCGCCGGCCAGATCGCCGGTCCGTGACAGCTGGGTCCCCGCCACCGGATCCGGGCACACCAACGTCACCTGCCGGCCGAAGGCGACGGCCAGCCACTCGGCCAAGTTCACCGCCACCTGATTCCCGACCGGGTCGACCACGACCACCGGGCCATCGGGCAATGCCTCGGCTCGCTCGAGGGCGTCGACCGCGTCGACCACAGGGACCCCGCCCGGCTCGGCGTAGCGGCCCTGGACCGGGCGTGATCCGGTGGCCAGGACCACCTGCCAGCCGTCCGCCCGGGCCCGCTCCACGTCTTCTCGGCTCACGGGCGTCGACAGGCACAGCCGGGCGCCCGCCGCGGCCGCGGCCTCCGCCAGCCACGAAGCGGCCAGCCGGAGGCTCTCACGGCCCGGTCCGCGGGCCGCTCTGACCAGCATGCCGCCCGCTTCCGCGGCCCGATCGGCGACTCGGACCGAGCGGCCCGCTTCGGCCAGGATGCGGGCACACTCGAGCCCGGCCGGCCCGGCCCCAACCACCAGTACTTCCGGCCCTGCGCCCGATGTGGCCCCGGGCGAGTACGGCTCTTCCGTCTCGTGCCCCGAGGCTGGATCCATGACGCATGAGACCAGCGGGTTGCGGTTGTCCCTGACCAGGCAGGCCTGGTTGCACCGGATGCACGGCCGGACCGACCTGGCCTGCCCTGACCGGACCCGGCTGACCAGCTCGGCGTCGGCGATGAGGGCCCGGGTCATCTCCACCAGGTCGCACACCCCGCCGTCCAGGGCCGCTTGTGCCATGGCGACGTCGACGATGCTTCCTTGCAGGACGACCGTGGCCTGCCCGCCGGCCGCGACGTGCATCTGCCGGCAGAGCTCCAGGTTGAACCCGGCCGGGGTGTGGGCATCGGGCCGGTAGGCGCTCGTCGCGTAGGGCCCGGCCCGCACCACAGTCAACACGTCCACCAGGCCGGCCAGCTCGCCCACCGTCTGGCTGGCCTGATCCGGGGTGATCCCAGCCCAGGGGGCCAGCTCGTCACAGGACAGGCGCAGGGTCACCAACCCGGAAGGTCCCACCGCCCGCCGGGCCGCGGCCAGCACGAGCCGGGTGAACAGGAGGCGGTCGGTGCCGTAACGGTCGTCCCTGAGGTTGGTCAGACCGGAATGGAATTGGCGCAGCAGCGACCAGGCCCCGGCGTCGATCTCGACCCCGGTCAAGCCGGCGTCGACGGCGCCCGCCGCGGCCGCCCCGAAGGCTTCGACGATCTCGGAGATGCCCTCCTCGTCGAGCTCGGCAGGGGGTTCCCGGCTCACCACGTCGGCCACCCGCGACGGCGCCCACATCACCTCCTGCGAGAAGGCGCTGCTCCCTTGCCCCCCGGCGTGGCCCAGCCCGGCCAGGACGAGGGTGCCGTGGGAGGCGCAGGCGCCGGCCACCGCTTCCCAGCCGGCCCGGGCCTCACTGGCCAGCGGGGCCCGCTCGTAGGGCCAGTCGTTCGGGGTGACCGAGGCGGTCTCGGTCACGATGAGACCGGCCCCGCCCCGGGCCCGGCGGGCGTAGTACGCCACGTGGCGATCGCTGAACGCCCGCCCGTCGCCCAGGTTGGTCTCGTGGGGACCGAACACGACCCGGGATGGGGCGACGTGGCCTGAGATGTCGAGCGGGTTCTCCAGCAACGAGGTCACGAAGCAGTGACTTCGGTCGCCGGGGGGGCGCTCGGGAGGGTGTTGAGGGCGTCGATCAGCTGGCGTAGGCGGGCGTAGGACAGCCGGTCGAAACGCAGGGCGATCCGGGGCAGCTCGGGAAAGTCGTCGCTGCGCCGCTCCGCGGGGAGCGGGCCGTCGAGCAGCCGGATGGGTCCGGCCATGGCGTCCGCGAACTCCTCCGAGAGGGCCTTGACCTCCCCGCCGGTCGGACGGGCCTCCAGGCGCAGCACCAGGGTGTCGCCCACCCAGCGCAGCGAATGGTAGTTCCGGTAGAAGCCGAGCACCTCGGCGGCCGCGTCCTCGACGGTGTCGGCGATGCGGTACAGGGCAGTGTCGCCCGGCGAGATCAGGCCGCGCGACTCGACCTCGTCGACGACGAAGCGCTCCCACGCCTTCCAGTAGTCGTAGCCGGGCGCCTCCAGGAGCACGACGGGCGCCGGCTCGGCCTTGCCCGTCTGGAGGAGCGTGAGGAGCTCGAAGGCCTCATCGAGGGTGCCGAACCCGCCGGGGAGCACGGCGTAGGCGAAGGACTCCTTGATCAAGAGCAGCTTGCGCGTGAAGAAGTACTTCATGGACACCAGCTTCGGGTTGTCCTTGATGAACTGGTTGGCGTCCTGCTCGAAGGGCAGCCTGATGTTGATCCCGAACGCCCGGTCGGGGCCGGCGCCCTCCAACCCGGCCGCCATGATCCCCGGCCCGGCGCCGGTCACCGTCGACCACCCGTGCTCGGCCAGGACGTGGGTCAGGGCGCGCGCCTGCTCGTACAACGGATCCGACGGCAGCGTCCGGGCCGACCCGAACATGGTGATCTTGCGGATGTGGCGGTAGGGCGCGAACAGGGCGAACGCCTCCGCCATCTCTTTGAGCGCGGCGTTGGTGATCTTCAAGTCGAGCCGATCGGCTCCGCTCGACGCCAGGCGGGCCACGCTCTCCAAGATCTCGAGCAGCTGGTCCCGGTTATGGGTGACGTCGAGTGAGTCGAGGAGGTCGCTCAGGGGGTTCGGGCCAGGCCGCGTCATGGCTATGTGGGCATGGCGTCGCGGTCGACCAGCCACACCACCCGGTCGGCCGTGACCCGCCCGGCGGGGAGGTCGGCCCCGTCCATGACCGCTTTCATGGCGTCGCGCTTGGACGGGCCCGCCACCGTGAAGATGGTGAGCCGCGACCGGGCGATTCCGGAGAAGGTGAGCGTCAGGCGGGGGTGCCGATTGCGACCCGACGGGTCGACGTTGCGCGCCACCAGCTGGCCGGGGTCGGCGGCCAGCGCCGGGGATCCAGGAAAAAGGGACGCCGTGTGGCCGTCCGGGCCCATCCCCAGATGGATCACGTCGAGCTTGCCGATCTCGCCGAGCCGTAGCTGGTAGGCGTCGGGACCCTCCTCGCAGCTCATCGGGTAGACGGCGTTGGCCGCTCCGACCTTTTCGAGCAGGGCCTGGCGGCCGAGGAGCTGGTTCGAATCGGGGTGGTCGGCGGGCACGCAGCGCTCGTCGCCCCAATAGATGTTCACAGACAGCCAGTCGACGGTGTAGGTGCCCTCGGCGGCCAGCCGCTCGTAGCACGGGCGGGCCTGGCTGCCGCCGGAGAGGGCGAAGCTGAACAGCTCATCGGGACGGCCTTCGTAGGCCCGGATCACCTGGGCGGCGAATTCACCCGGCAGGTCGTCGACGACGATCAACTCTCCGTTCACGGGTCAGCAGATTAATGGCGGGCCCGAACGGGTCAATCCTCTAGCGCGGTGGCCGCCGACAGAGCCCGCTCCCAGATACCGTCGGGCTGAAGCCGGGTGAGAGCCGCGGCCAGCGAGGCGGGCAGGGCGTCCTCGGGCAAGGCGGCGGTGGCGCGAATGGCGGTGCTGCCGTCGACGACGGCCTCGGCCACTACCAGGCGCTGACCCTCCGGGCGCTCCACGGTGAACGTCGCCGCCCCACCCGCGCCCGTCGCGGTGAGGTGGATGGAGACGTGGCGGGCGTCGCTGAGCGCGATCTTGCGGGGGGCGACCCCCGTCTGGGCCGCCAGCCAGCCTCCGAGGAGGCGCCGCGGTCCCGTCTTGCCGGCCACCTCGATGTGGGTGATGGCGTCGACCAGGCCTCGGGTCGACGGCGAGTCGAACAACCCTCTCATGAGCTCCCGCCAAGGAGCCAGGCGATTCCACGACAGGTCGACCATGGTGCGCCGGCGGGCCAGGCGTAGCAGCCCTCGCAGCTCGCCGGGGTCCGGGGCGTCCCGGCTGTCGATCAGGATGGCGGTAGCGACCGACAGCAGCGGATCGGTGGCGTCGGGTATCGATCTCACGTACCACACGGCGACCGGCAGGTCGGAGAGCGTGAACGACTCGACCAACGAGTCCAGGTGCTTGGCCGCCTGACCGCCGACGGTGAGGATGATCTCTTCGAAATTGGTGCGATGGTGATCGGCGTCGAGGGCGTAGAGCGTGGCCCGGGCCCCGAGGGTGGCCACCTGGTCGGGATCGGGGCGCAGGATGATGATGCGGGCCGGGTGATGGCCGGCCAGAACCCGGAGCACGTCGGTGGCGTCGTAAGCCTGCTCGTCCTCAGGGGCCACCGCGACCAACGTCATCACCGCGGTGCGGGCCGAGGTGTGGTGGCCGCGGGACTGGTCTCGGAGCGCCCCGAGGGCACCCGATACATCCGACAACCGGATTCCCTCGGCCTGCCACGTATCGACCGCGGTGGCATGGGCCGCTACGGCGTTCGCCACTGGGGACCGTCCCGCTCCATGAGATCGCCCGCCTGCCGGGGCCCCCACGTGCCCGCCGCATACCCGGCCAGCGGGACAGCCCGCTCCTGCCAGGCCTTGAGGATGGGGTCGACGATCTTCCAAGCCTGGTCGACTTCGTCGCTGCGAATGAAAAGGGTGGGGTCGCCGACCATGGCGTCGAGAAGCAGCCTCTCGTACGCTTCTGGCGGGTCCTCCAGGAAAGCCGTGCCGTAGGACATGTCCATGAGCACGTCGCGAACGGTGAACGCCTGCCCGGGAACCTTGGCGCCGAAGCGCAAGGCCACCCCTTCGTCGGGCTGGATCCGCAACACCAGGGCGTTCGGGCGCAGATCCCTCGTCTCGGCCCGACCGAAGGCAAGATGGGGCACCGCCTTGAACTGCAAAGCGACCTCCGTCAGCCGCTTGGGCAGCCGCTTCCCGGTCCGGATGTAGATCGGGACGCCCGCCCACCGCCAGTTGTCCACCTCGAGCTTCATGGCGACGAACGTCTCGGTCTCGCTTTTCGGGTCCACATCGCGCTCTTGGCGGTAGGCCGGTACCGCGATGCCCTCGCTCCATCCGCTGTCGTACTGGGCTCGCACCACGTTGGTCTTGACGTAGTCGAGGGTCGGGATGAGAACCGATCGGAGAGCCTTGACCTTTTCGTCGCGGATCCCTTGCGCGTCGATGCTGCCAGGGGGCTCCATCAGGGTCAGGGACAGGACCTGCATGACGTGGTTCTGGACGATGTCGCGCAGCGCGCCGGCCGTCTCGTAGAAACCGCCGCGACCCTCCACCCCGAGAGACTCGGCCACGGTGATCTGGACGTGGTCCAAGTAGCTGCGGTTCCACAATGGCTCGAAGATGGCGTTGGCGAAGCGCAGGGCCAGGACGTTCTGCACCGTCTCCTTCCCGAGGTAGTGGTCGATCCGGTAGATCTGGTCCTCACTGAAGACCCGGTGCAGGGCGCTATCCAGCTGGCGGGCGCTTTCCAGGTCCCGGCCGAAGGGCTTCTCGATCACCAGTCGCACCGCGGTGTCCGGAGCGGCTGGCCGGTTCAGCCCCACCCCGCCCAGCCCGGTTGCCACCTCCTCGAACACGGCGGGGACGGTGGCCAGGTAGAACGTCCGGTTACCCGTTGCTCCGAGATCGTTCTCCACCTCTTGGAGCACCGAAGCCAGCTTCTTGAATGTGCCGGCGTCGACGTAGTCGCCGACCACATAGCGGCTTTGCTTTACGACGTCGGACCACGACGGCGCGGCGTCAGGCACCGCGTCCATCATCAGCTCGCGGAAGCCGTCGTCGGTGAGCTCGGTGCGGGCCACGCCCACCACCGCGAACGTCGGCGACAGGAGCCGGCGTCGGGACAGCTGGGCGATGGCGGGCAACAGCTTGCGGTGGGTGAGATCACCCGAGGCACCGAATACGACCAGCACGCCGGGCGGAGCCTTCCGGGTGGCGTCGAGGCCCTCGGCCAGGGGGTTGTTCGGCAGCTCCATCACTTATCGGGCGAGGGAGGCGGCCTTGTCCGAGAGGGACTGGAGCAGCTCGTCCCAGCTCTTCGTGAACGTCGCCACCCCCTCCTCTTCGAGCACCCGCGACACATCCGCCATGTCGATGCCCGCTTCGGCCAGGCGGGCCAAGCAGGCATGGGCGGCGTCGCTGCCCTGGTCCGCGGTCCGGGCCACCCGGCCGTGGTCTAAAAAGGCCTGCACCGTGGCGTCTGGCATGGTGTTGACCGTGTCGGGGCCGATGAGGTTCTCGACGTAGAGCAAGTCGGGGTAAGCGGGGTTCTTGGTCGAAGTGGACGCCCACAGCGGGCGTTGAGGATGGGCCCCCGCCTGGGTGAGAGCGTCCCAGCGAGGCCCGGAGAAGGTCCGTTGGAACAGGTCGTATGCGAGCTTCGCTTGGGCCACCGCGGCTTGGCCGAACAGGGAAGGATCGGCCCCCGCCTTCTCCAACCGGCGGTCGACCTCGGTGTCGACCCGGCTGACGAAGAACGACGCCACGCTGTGGACGCTCGAGGTGTCCCCGCCTCGCTCGGCCAAGGCCTCCAAACCACTCAGGTAGGCCTCGATGACGTCCTGGTAGCGGGCCAGGCTGAAGATGAGCGTGACGTTGATGTTCCGGCCCTCGGAGATCATCTGCCGGATGGCCGGGACGCCCTCGCGGGTGGCGGGGATCTTCACCATGAGGTTGGGCACGCCGATGCGCTCGTGGAGGCTGCGGGCCGCCTCGACGGTCGCTTCGGTCCGGTTGGCGAGGGCGGGCGAGACCTCCAACGACACGAACCCGTCGCGGCCGCCGCTGGAGTCGTACACCGGTCGCAGCACACCGCACGCGCCGGTGATGTCGTCGATGGCCATGTCCCAGAACGCCGCCTCGACCGAGTCGCGCGAGATGATCTCCCTGAACTGCTCGTCGTAGGAGTCCGAGGCGGTCATCGCCTTCTGGAAGATGGTGGGGTTGGACGTGACCCCCCTGATCCCGGTATCGACCAGGTCCCGCAAGCCGCCGCCCCGCACGCTCGATCGAGTCAAATTGTCGATCCAGGGACTTTGGCCCTGCTCGGTGTACAAGTCGTGGAGCTTGGTCATGGCAAGTCCTCCTCGTCGTAGTCGTCGTATGACTCGATGCTGTCCAGCAGGATCGTGGCCCGGGCCGCCACGTTCTCGGGGGTGAACCCGAAGGCGTCGAGCACCTGCTGCCCGGGCCCCGAAGCCCCGAAGTGGTCGATGCAGACCGAGTCGTCGGCCCAGCGCGACCAACCGAAAGAGCTGGCCGCCTCCACGGACAACACCGGGGCCCCTGGTCCGAGCACCGAGTCCTGATAATCCTCGTCCTGCTCGTCGAAGAGCTCCCAGCTCGGCATGGACACGACCCGGGCCGCGATGCCCTGATCGTCGAGGATGCGGGCTGCCTCCACGCAGACCGACACCTCCGAGCCGGTGCCGACCAGCACGATGTCGGGATCATCGCCGCCGTCGACGAGCACATAGGCGCCTCGTTCGAGGTCGGTGCCGAGCTCCGCGGTGCCCTCCAGAACGGGCAGGTCCTGGCGGCTGAGGATCAAGGCGGTCGGACCATCGCGCTCGATGGCCACGCGCAGCGCCTGGGCCGATTCGTTGGCGTCGGCCGGGCGGATCACCCGCAGGCCGGGCATGGCCCGAACCGCGGCCAGTTGCTCGATCGGTTGGTGGGTCGGCCCGTCCTGGCCCAAACCTACGGAGTCATGGGTCCAGAAGTAGACGACCTTGGCCTCCGACACGGCGGCCAGCCGGACCGAACCGCGCATGTAGTCACTGAAGACGAAGAACGTCCCGCCGACGGGCAGGGTCCCGCCGTGAAGAGCCATGCCGTTCATGGTCCCGGCCATGGCGTGCTCGCGGACGCCGTAGGCGATGGCCCGACCCTCGGGATGCTCCATGCTCTGCAGCGGCTCGTCGTCGAGCTTGGTGCCGGTGTTGCCGGTGAGATCGGCGCCTCCTGCTACCAAGCCGGGCACGTCGGCGGCCACGGCGTTGAGAGCCACGTTGGCCGACTTGCGCGTCGCCACGGACTCGCCCGGCTTCCACACCGGGAGCTTGGACTCCCACCCCGCTCTGCCTCCCGCCGCCCAGGCTGCGTCCCAGCCGTCGCGATCGCCGGTCCACGCCGACAGGCGCTTCTCCCAGTCCTCGCGACCGGCCCGGCCCCGGGAGCCGGCCTGGCGGTACATCTGCAGCGCTTCGTCGGGCACCCAGAACTGCTGATCGGGGGGCAGCCCGAGCAGCTCCTTGGTGGCCCGCACCTCGTCCTCGCCGAGAGGCGAGCCGTGAGCCTTCGGGCTGTCGGTGAGATGGGGGGCAGGCCAGGCGATGTGGCTGCGCAGGACAAGGAGGCTGGGCCTCTCCTTTTCGTCCATGGCCCGACGCAAGGCCGCTTCGAGGGAGTCGGTGTCGTTGGCCGTCTCGCCGAGGCGCTCCACGTGCCAGCCGTAGCTCTCGAACCGGGCGCCGGCGTCGTCGCTCAGAGCCAGCTCGGTCGGTCCGTCGATGGTGACGTGGTTGTCGTCGTAGACGTAGATGAGCCGGCCCAGGCGCAGGTGGCCGGCCAGGGAGGCCGCCTCGTGGCTGATCCCCTCCATGAGATCCCCGTCACTGCAGATGACGAAAGTGTGGTGGTCGATGAGCTCCGACCCGTACCTGGACCGAAGCAGCCGTTCGGCGACGCCCATGCCGACGCCGTTGGCCACTCCCTGGCCGAGCGGCCCGGTCGTGACTTCGATCCCCGGCAGCTGGTGCACCTCCGGGTGGCCAGGGGTCCGGCTGCCGAGCTGGCGGAACTCCTTCAGGTCCTCCAGCTCCACCCCGTAGCCGGTCAGGTAGAGCATCGAGTACAGGAGGATGCAGGCGTGGCCGCAGGAGAGGATGAAGCGGTCGCGATCGGGCCAGTGCGGGTCTCCGGCGTCGTAGCGCATGATCCGGGTCCACAGCACATGGGCGAGCGGGGCGAGCGCCATGGCCGTCCCGGGGTGCCCGGAATCCGCCTTCTGGGGGGCGTCCATGGCCAGGCCCCGGATGACGTTGATCCCGAGTTGTTCGAGGTCGCGCTCGGTCATGCGGCCACCCTACCTACGCCCTGAGGGGGTGGCGGACTAGGCGTTACCTCAGGCCGGCGGCAGGAGGGTGAGGGGCACCACCGTCGGGTCCCCGTCGGGCAGCAACCGGCAGTGCGCCTCGATTGTGCCGTACTTCTCGTAGGACAGCTCGCCCCGCACCAGCCGGTAGGTGAACTTCCCTGGCTCCACCTGGAACGGCGACACGTTGCGGGCCACTTGCTCGCCGCTGTCGTCCCGGAACACCACTTCGAGTATCCCCTGACCGTCCTCGTCGGGCCGGCACCGGACCAGCACGATGAGGTGGGGGGTGATGGCGACGGGCGGCTCGGACGGCGCGGCGAGGGAGAACATGATCCCGGTCAGGTCGATCCGGCTCGACGGCCCGGGCGCGGGCCGCAGGTCGATGTTCTCGGCGAAGAGGGCGGAGATGATGTCCATTGTTCGATCAGGATTGGTATTCGATGCGGATCAGATCAAGCGGCCTGGGCGGTGCGGGCCCGGCCGGCCGCGAAGCGGGGCCGGTCGTGGCGGACCGTCAGCCACTTGAAACGCTGGGCGGTGACGACGAACCACCAGCCGGGGTCGATCTCGCGCCGCCGGAACGACAGGCGAGCGGAGGTAGGAGCGGCATGGTGGTTGCTGTGCAGCCCCTCACCGGCGGTGAGCCAGGCCAGCCACTGGCTATTGGTGGCCAGACCGGTGAAGGGACGACGACCGAAGGTGTGGCCGACCGCGTTGACGGCCGAGTTGAGGGCCAGGTACGACACTGTGTGGACCGATGCCGCCACCACGGTCATCACCCAGTCCCCGCCGAAGGCGAAGTACATTCCGGTCACCCCGATGCCGAGCCCGAGGATGGCATGGTCGAAAAGGATTCGATCCCAGCGATCGGCCGGTATGTCCCGAGCGTATTTCTCCACGGTGACCCCGTCGCGAGCCGTCCTTCGGTACATGCGCACGTTGGCGATCTGAACCTTGAGGAAGCCCTCCAGGAGAGGGGAGTGGGGGTCGCCCTCGCTGTCGGTGAACGCGTGATGCTTCCGGTGCACCCCAACCCACTGCCGGGGCCGTATCCCGGTGCTCACCCACGTGAGCAGCCGGCAGGCGAAGCGCAGACCTCCGGACATGGTTATGGCCCGGTGCGACAGCGTGCGGTGGAGGAGCACGGTGGTCAAGAAGATGGCCACCTGGCAGGTTGCCAGCCCGACGGCCGCAGCGACGAGAATCCGGGTCACGAGTCGCGAACCTACCCGACGCCGGGCCGCGATGAGCGCTTGGGCCTACCCTGGTGGGGGTGAAGATGAGGCGGTGGGCGGGCGCAGCCGTAGCCTTGCCCGCGTTCGTCGGCGGGGCGTCTCTGCTCGGTGGCGCCGCCGAGCTGCCGGCGGCCGGCCCCCCGCCTGCCGCAGTGGGCCCGACAGCGCTCTTGCCAACACCCCTTTTATCCGTCCGGCGGGCACCGGCCTGGATCGAGTCGACCCTCGCCGAGCAAAAGCTGACCGCCGCGCTTGGCCCCGTGCTCGCGGGCCAGCTGAACGGCACCTCCACTGGGTCGGGCTGCGTGCTGGTCGCTCAGGGGTCGACCGTGCTGTTCAGCTCGAACCCGACTCAGGAGCTGTTGCCGGCGTCGGATCTCAAGCTGCTGACCGCCACCGCCCTCCTGGATCGCCTCGGCGCGGACTTCCGGCTCACGACCAGGGTGATGACGCCCGCCACCACCACGGCGAACGGAGTGCTCAGCGGCAACCTGTACCTGATCGGGGGTGGGGACCCGAGGCTCCTGACCGATGCCTACGAGAAGGACTCGTACGTGGCGGGCTTCGATCCGAGCCCGCCTGTGTACACGTCCCTGGATGAGCTCGCGGCTCAGGTCAAACAGGCCGGCGTCAGGGTAGTGACCGGCTCTGTCCTCGGTGACGACTCCCGGTTCGACCAGCAGCGATCGGTCCCGACCTGGGAGCCCGTCTACGAATCAGAGGGGGATGTCGCGCCCCTCAGCGCGCTCGAGGTGAACTATGACACCCCGCCGGCAGCCCCCCCGACCCCGCCATCCGCCGACAACTCGGGTGCGGCCAGCACGACCACCACCGTACCCGGGTCCCCGCCTCCTCCGCCTCCGGACCCACCTGTGAACGCGGCGACCATCTTCGCCGACGCGCTCCGCCAACAAGGCGTGACGGTGGAGGGCGGAGCCGCCACGGGGACCACGCCCGCTGGGGCGCGCCTCATCACCCAGATCCAGAGCCCGCCCCTGGCCACGGAGCTGCAGGCCATGGTCCGGGTCAGCGACGACACAGCGGCGGAGCTTTTGACCAAAGAGCTCGGATACCAGGTGTCGCACGAGGGAAGCACGACGGCGGGCACCGCGGCCATCCGTTCTGTCCTGGCCGCTGACGGCTTGCCCGTCGACCAGCTGACCAACCTCGACGGGTCGGGGCTCGACCGGGGCGACCGGGCGACCTGCAACCTGCTGAACCAGGTCCTCGCTCGGGCCGGTCCCACCGGCGTGCTGGCTCAAGGGCTACCCGTGGCCGGCCAGACCGGAACGTTGCTTCACCGCCTCAGCGGGACGCCGGCCGCCGGCCGATTGGCTGGCAAGACGGGCACGCTGCAAGACGTCGCCACGCTCAGCGGGCTCATAACCGCCCCGGCATCGGCCCCGACGGCGGCACTGAAGGCTCCCATCGTGTTCTCCATGATCGTGAACGGGCCCGGTTACACCAAGGGTCAGGATCTCATCGACAAGGTCGCGCTGGTCCTCGCCGCCTACCCGGCCGTGCCGCCTCTGGCCGCGGTGGCCCCTCGATCGTGAGCCGGTACCTGCCGGTGTTCCCGCTCGGGACGGTCCTGATGCCGAGCCAGGTCCTCCCGCTGCACATATTCGAGGACCGCTACCGGGCGCTCATGGAAACGCTGACCGGACCGGGCACTCCCCAGCGAGATGGGTGTCGTCCTCATCGAGCGCGGCAGCGAGGTAGGCGGTGGGGACACCCGGGTGTCGACCGGGACGGTCGCCCATCTGATCGAATCGGAGCGGCTCCCCGATGGGCGCTGGGTCGCGATCATCGCCGGGAGCCACCGCTTCACGGTGGAGAGGTGGTTGCCCGATGACCCCTACCCCCAGGCCATGGTCACCGAGCACGCCGACCAGCCGTGGGACCCGGCCTGCCAACCGTTGCTCGAGGAGGCCGAGCAGGTGGTGCGCCACGCGCTGCACCTGGCGTCAGAGCTGGGTGAGACGGCCGGGCCGCCCGGGTTCAAGCTGGCCGCCGATCCGGCCGTGGCCGCCTGGGAGCTGTGCGGCCGAGCCCCTCTCGGAGCGTTGGACCGCCAGCGTCTCCTCGAGGAGCCGGAGTGGACGGTCCGCCTGGAGCGGTTGAGAGACGAGGTCGAAGAGGCGGTCAAGGTTCTTGCGTTCCGACTGCACGGGCGATAAGGATCGACGACCCATGAGGCGCCCCACGCCATGAGCCGTGGCGATGGCAAGGACCATGACAAAAAACGGGACAAAGATCGGGACAAGGGACTCGGTCGCGACTTCAACGAGCTCGTATCGCTCGTCGTGGCCTACGCAAAGCAGGAGACGATCGTCCCCATCAAGGGGCTGGTGCGGTTCGTGGTCGCCGGGGTGGCGGGGGCCCTGTTGATCGCATTTGGTGGGGCGGTGCTCACGCTGACTGCGGTCCGGGTCGTGCAGACCGAGACCGGCAACCACCTGCGGGGCAACCTGAGCTGGGTCCCCTACGCCGGCGGGATGCTGGTGGCTGGGGCCGGAGCGGCTTGGGCGGCGCTGCGCATCGGCAGGAGGCCCAAGTGAGCTCACGGACCAATGCTCCCGCCGACCGGGTCGAGATCTCCGACATCCAGGCCAAGCTCCAGGAGATCCGGGGCGAGACCGACCAGAGGATAGAGAAGGCCGTGCCCTACGCGGTGCTGGGCGGGATCGGTGGGGCCATCCTGTTGATCGTGCTGGCATTCCTCTTGGGGCGCTCGCGAGGGCGGCGCAAGGCCACCTGGGTGGAGATTCGCAGACTGTGAACCGCTTGACGCGCCTGTTGTTGCGGCGGGCGATGCGCGAGGGCTGGAAGAGAGGCGTGGCCGGGGGCAGCTCGCTGTGGGCCGTGATCGGCGGGTTGGGCCTGATCGGGTGGCTCGCCACGAGGGCTCTGCACCGCGAACCCGAAGTCGTGTTCTCCGAGAAGCTCGGCCCGGGTGAGTCCATCCGGATACGGCACGAGGCGCGAGCCTGACTCCACCACGCCGGGCCCATCTGATCCACAATTGACGGCGTGAAGGTGCTCCTGCGCAACCCCCGCCGAGAGGTCGAGGTCGATGGCCCCATGGGCGTGGGGGCCCTGCTCCGCAAGCTCGAGATGAATCGCGAGTCGGTGCTGGTCATCGTGGACGGCACCCTTGTCACGGGCGACGCCACCATCGCCGACGCGGCCACCGTCGAGGTGCGCCCCGTCATATCGGGAGGTGCGGCGTGAAGTGCCGGGTGTGCCGGGAGCCGGCCGTAGTCGAGGTCCGCCGCCACAACGCCGGTTTCTGCCACCCCTGTTTCGTCAAGCACTGCTGCGAGGCGGTCACCAGGGCCATCGGCGGCTACCAGATGTTCGGTCCCGACGACCGCATCTTGGTGGCGGTTTCGGGAGGGAAGGACTCGCTGGCGTTGTGGGACATCCTCCTCCGGCTCGGCTACCGGGCCGACGGGTTGTACCTGGGACTGGGAATAGGCGCCTACAGCGACGAGTCAGGCCACATCACCCGGGAGTTCGCGGCCCGCCGGGAGGCCCGGCTGGTGGAGGTCGATCTGCCCGCTGATCTCGGCTACGACATACCCACCGGCGCCGCTGCGGCTCGTCGTGCCCCGTGCTCGGCTTGCGGGTTGTCGAAGCGCCACCTTTTCAATCGGGCTGCCGTCGAGGGCGGATACGACGTGGTGGCCACCGGGCACAACCTCGACGATGAGGCCGCCGTCTTGTTCGGCAACGTGCTCAGGTGGGATCTGGCCTACCTGGGCCGCCAACACCCGGTGCTGCCCGGCGAGGGTGGTTTCGTCCGCAAGGTGAAGCCGCTCGTCCGCCTCGGCGAGCGGGAGATGGCGGCGTACTGCGTCCTGGAAGGGATCGACTACATAGTCGAGGAGTGCCCGATGGCCGCAGGCAACCGCCACCTCGGGTACAAGGCCGCCCTGAACGAGATAGAGGCCACCTCGCCCGGCTCGAAGGCCGCCTTTCTCTTCGGGTTCCTCGAGCGCATGTCGCCGCTCGTCGCCCCCACCGCCCAGGCGGAACGCGAGGACCTGCATCCCTGCCCGGGCTGTGGTGAGCCGACCGTCTCGGAGGTGTGCGCCTTCTGCAAGCTGGTGGCCAAGGCGACCGGGGTGGAAGGAACAAGTACGTGAGCGACGTGGTGGAGCGAGCCGGTGTGGCAGGCTGCGGCACGGTCCAAAGGACCGTGCCGCAGTGAGTAGGGCTTTCGAGGCGGGGGAGCGGGTCCTGTTGTTCGACTCCAAGGGACGTCGCTATCTGGTCACCTTGTCGTCGGGAGGAGAGTTCCACACCCATTCGGGCCCGGTCGGCCACGACCAGCTGATCGGTGCTCCAGAGGGGGTGCGGGTCCGCTCTACGCGCGGGGCGGGGTATGTGGCGGTCCGTCCCACCCTGGCCGAGGTCGTCTTGAAGATGCCCCGCGGGGCGCAGGTCATATACCCGAAGGATCTCGGTCCCATCCTGATCATGGCTGACGTGTTTCCCGGCGCCCGGGTGTTCGAGTCCGGGCTCGGGTCGGGCGCGCTGTCGATGGCCCTCCTCCGGGCGGGTGCGGACATCACTGGGTACGAGTTGCGGCCCGACTTCGCAGCCCGGGCCGCGGTCAACGTGGCCGGCTTCCTCGGCGCGGGTGCGTTGGATCGCTACGACGTCCACGTCCGCGACGCCTACGAGGGCATCGAGGAGTCGGACTTCGACCGGATAGTTCTCGACCTGCCCGAGCCGTGGCGGCTCGTCAAAGCG